>JAAYAB010000265.1 GCA_012719595.1 Bacillota bacterium | reverse complement strand
GTGCCGACGAACCACGGATGGTCCGAGAGCTCTATGATCTCCACCAGCCGTCCGTCCGGCGACACGCCGCTCATGACCATTCCATGCTCCTCGAGGCGTCCCCTGAATTCATTGTTGAGCTCGTACCTGTGCCTGTGGCGTTCACTGACCTCTGCGCAGCCATACGCCTTCCCTGCGAGTGAGCCGGGCAGCAGTCTGCAAGGGTAGCTTCCCAGGCGCATGGTCCCTCCGAGATCCGCCACTCCTTTCTGCTCAAGCATGAGGTCTATCACTGGGTAACGCGTGTTTCGATCGAACTCAGCGCTGTGCGCGCCCGTCATTCCGCACACGTTCCTGGCAAACTCGACGACTGCGCACTGCATCCCAAGGCACAATCCGAAGAACGGAATCCTATGAGTCCTTGCGTAGTTGGCCGCCGCGATCTTCCCTTCTACGCCCCGCTGATCAAACCCGCCGGGCACCAGTATGCCGTCTGCCCGTCCCAGCAAGGCTTCGACATCGGACTTCTCCAGCCCGTCCGCTTGGATCCAGTCTATTTCGATGCGGCAGTTGTTCACGATGCCTGCATGTCTCATGGCCTCGGTGACGCTCATGTAAGCATCCTGGAGCTGCACGTACTTGCCGCCGAGTGCGATCCTCACTTCCGATTCCGGGTTCTTGAGACGCGACACCATCGTCTCCCAGGATGACATCTCGGGCTCATCGCACTGCAGACCAAGCAGCTCGCACGCTATCTTGTCGAGTCCTTCCTGTCGGAGTAGCAGAGGCACTTCATATATGGATTCGGCATCGACGTTCTGAATGACCGCATTCTTCGGCGTGTCGCAGAACAGCGCTATCTTCGCCCTCAAGTCGTCGTCAAGCGGCTGCCCGGTCCTGCACACGATTATGTCCGGCTGAATGCCCAGACTGCGGAGCTCCTTGACGCTGTGCTGCGTCGGCTTGGTCTTTAGTTCACCCGCAGCCTCGATGTACGGGACGAGTGTCACATGGATGTAAAGAGTCCTCTCGCGGCCGAGGTCGCTCTTGAGCTGCCGGATAGCCTCCAGGAATGGCAGGCTCTCAATGTCGCCCACCGTTCCCCCGATCTCTACTATCACAACATCGTACGCGTCGCCTTCGCCCACGCGGAGGATCCTGTCCTTGATCTCGTTTGTGATGTGCGGTATCACCTGCACGGTGTGGCCCAGATAGTCGCCGCGGCGTTCCTTCGCTATCACGGATTCGTAGATCTTGCCTGTCGTCACGTTGTTGTTCTTGGACAAGTCCTCGTCTATGAACCGCTCATAATGCCCGAGGTCCAGGTCTGTCTCGGCTCCGTCCTGCGTCACGAAGACCTCTCCGTGCTGATATGGGCTCATGGTTCCCGGGTCGACGTTGATGTACGGGTCGAACTTCACAACGCTGACCTTGAGCCCCCGGTTCTTGAGCAATCTACCAAGAGAGGCGGCTGTGATGCCCTTCCCGAGGGATGACACTACGCCGCCCGTCACGAATACATACCTGACCACAGATGTCCAGTCCTCCGTTTCGTAGAGACTTGTCCACCAAACTCACACAGCGCGGTATTATACCACTACAGGCAATGCTCAGCCAAGTCAGTCGTCTGCCCCCAGACGCTTCTTCCGCCGGTCCTCGTGGAATCTCTTTACCTCTTCCTCGGTCATTCCGTAAAACTCAGGGTCCTTGCGCGGATCTGGGAGGCCCTTCCACTCGTCCTTGACAGGCCCCTCGTGTCCTCCATACTCGCCGGGTCTGAGTTCGAATGCGCCGTATTTCTTTAGAATCGCGGCCGTGGAGTTTTGAATGACGAAGGCCAGTGCGCCGCCGGTCAAGAGGAAGAACACCGGGAGGATGAGGCTCGCAGCGCCGACAATGGCGAACATGAGGGTGACTACCATACTGAAGAAGAAGTTGTCGAGCACGACCATAGCAGACCGTTTGATCGCCTTTCTGATTCCGATGTCTTGCTCGACCAGGAAGCCCAAGAGGTAGTAGCCGACGAACACCACATAGATGATTACGTAGATCCAAAGGCCGCCTATTATGTTGAAGACGAGTGACTTCTGCGCGACCAGGAAGAACCACAGGTCGTACAGCATGACGCTCAGAACGACCAGAAACAGCAGCCCGAGCGCGTAGCTTCTGAAGAAGAACTTCTTAATTCCGATCAGGAAATCGAGTGGAGACACAGATTCCTTGTGGAAAGCCTTGTTGACGACGTAGAGTGCGGCGGCCGTGGGGACTGCGCCGAGTGCGAAAATCGGGATTGACATTACCAGCAAGGACAAGTCGCCTTGATTGAGGACCGCACCTACCCACAGGAGCACGGGAGTCATCCCGAGAAACCAGAAGACACTGACAAGGAGCACGGTCCCGAGGTATCCGTAGATCATCACGCCTGTGCGGACCAGCACGTTGAACCCCAGCCTGAACTCCTCAAGTATTCGCTTCATGCGCGCACCTCTTTGTCTCTGACCATCTCTTTGACTTTCATCAGCCGGGTCAGATTTCCTCTCTCCGCTTCATCGAGTTTCATTGTAATATACCTGATGGTATCCTCCAATTTGGGTATCAGGACATATTCGAGCGCGTTCACGCGGCGCCGCGTCTTCTCGATTTCCTCTGCCAGGAGCTCTGCGGACTTCTCCTTCTCCGCCAGTTCGAGGAGAGAAGGCATCACGGCGTCCAGAGAGTCGATGGCAGCGTCAAGCTCTGCAGAAGTCATGGCCAGGCCGTATGGGTAGATATCGCCGTCATCTCCGGATGACGCATCTCTGCGGAAGCTCGGAACCTTGACACCCATGATGCTGGACTGCACCATCTCAAACTCGTAGGTGCGCTTGGGATACATCACTGAAGCTTCGATCTCTGAAGCTGACAGGGAAGTGCGCGCCATGAGGAAGTCCTTCATGCCCTTGAACAAGCCGCCCTCGACCTGGAGGCGGAGGTCACGAATGGTGCCGACGAGCTCCATGAACTGCCTCATCAGCTCGTCCCGCTTGTCCTTCAGCAGCCGGTGCCCGCGCCTCGCCATCGCCAGCCTTCGCTTCAGCTGGAGAAGCTGCATTCGGGTTGGGCTCACGCGCAACTCCATTCTCTACTCGGCCTCCTCTGCCGCCCTGTTCGAGGGATCGTAGTAGGTGTCGAGGAGTTCGTCGCGGATTCTCTTCAGCTCGCTCCTTGGCAGCGTGCGGAGGAGCTTCCATCCGATATCGAGCGTCTCCTCAATACTCCTGTTCTCGTCTCGCGCTTGAGAGAGATACTCCCGCTCGAAGGCCTCAGCGAAGCTCAGATACAGTCTGTCGTCGTCAGTGAGGGCTGCGTCGCCCAGTATCACTGCGAGCTCCTGAGCTTCCTTGCCCCTGGCATATGAGGCGTACAGCTGGTTCATGGTATCGGCATGGTCCTTCCGGGTCTTGCCCTCTCCGATACCCTTGTCCTTCAGTCTCGAGAGCGAAGGCAGCACATCGATCGGCGGGTAGATGCCCTTTCTGTGAAGGTCCCTGCTGAGGATTATCTGTCCCTCCGTGATGTACCCGGTGAGGTCCGGAATGGGATGGGTCTTGTCGTCTTCGGGCATTGTCAGGATCGGGAACTGGGTAATCGATCCAGCGCAGCCCTTGATCCGCCCGGCTCTCTCGTATATCTGCGCAAGGTCCGTGTACAGGTAGCCGGGGTACCCGCGGCGTCCCGGGACCTCTTTGCGTGCTGCGGATATCTCTCGGAGCGCCTCAGCGTAGTTGGTCATGTCGGTCAGGATCACCAGCACGTGCATCCCTTTGTCGAATGCGAGATACTCGGCGGCCGTCAGAGCCATGCGCGGCGTGGCAATCCGCTCGATGGCAGGATCGTTCGCAAGGTTGATGAACATGACCGCTCTCTCGATCGCGCCGGTCCGCCTGAAGTCGGCTGTGAAGAAGTCCGCCTCATCGAAGGTTATGCCCATCGCGCCGAATACGACTGCGAACTCCTCGTCCTTTCCCAGGACCTGAGCCTGTCTGGCGATCTGAGCCGCTATCTCCGCGTGCGGCAGGCCTGAAGCGCTGAAGATGGGCAGCTTCTGGCCTCGGACCAGCGTGTTCAACCCGTCGATTGCCGACACACCGGTCTGAATGAACTCGGATGGGTAGTCGCGCGCGAACGGGTTGATTGGCACACCGTTGATGTCCCGCCTCTCCTCTGCGAGTATTCTAGGCCCTCCGTCCCTAGGATTTCCGAGCCCGTCGAACACCCGGCCGAGCATGTCGAGTGAGACGCCAAGCTCCAGCGTCCTGCCGAGGAACCTGACTTTGCTGTTGCGAAGATTCAGCCCGGAGGAGCCCTCAAACAGCTGGACCAGAGCCCTGTCGCCCGTAGCCTCCAGGACTCTTCCCCGCCGCTTCTCGCCGTTCTGGAGTTCGATCTCTACCAGCTCGCCGTACTTGACCTCGCTGACCTGCTCGACCATCATCAGGGGTCCAGCCACTTCTCGTATCGTGTGATACTCCTTAAGCACCGGCCTCCGCCCCCTCTCTCACAAGCCCGTTGACCGCTTGCCTGATTTCGTTGACGATATCGCCGAACCGCTCAAGACTCGTTTCCTCGATGTACTTCGCCCTGGCAATCCGCTCCCTCACCGGCAGCGCGAGAATGCTGTCAAGCAAGACACCGCCGGCAATGGCCGCCGAGGCCTGGTTGTGGAACTCGAGTATCAACTTGAGCATGAGAATCTGCTTCTTGAGCGACGTGTACGTGTCTATCTCGTGGAACGCGTTCTGGTGCAGGAAGTCCTCTCGGATCGACCGGGCCGTCTCCATTGTCAGCCTGTCTTCCTGCGAGAGCGCATCGAGACCCACAAGCCGCACGATCTCTTCGAGCTCGGCCTCTTGCTGGAGCAGTCGCATGGCCCTCGCTCGCAGCGACGTGAACTCCTCTCCGAGATTCTCGTCGTAAAAGGCCTTAAGTCTGTCAGTGTACAGCGAGTAGCTTATCAGCCAGTTGATGGCCGGGAAGTGGCGCCTGTATGCCAG
Source organism: Bacillota bacterium (assembly GCA_012719595.1). Taxonomy (GTDB): domain Bacteria; phylum Bacillota; class DTU014; order DTU014; family DTU014; genus JAAYAB01. Next base: position 11,268 of record JAAYAB010000265.1, on the reverse strand, counting down.
CGAGGCATCTAGACCCCAGAAGACCTTGACGATTCGAAGAGTGGCCTGAGTGACCGGCTCGGATAGGTCTCCGCCCGGAGGCGAAACTGCGCCCACAATCGACAGAGCTCCGACCCGGTCGCCTGACCCGAGGCACTTGACTCTCCCGGAACGCTCGTAGAACTCCGCGAGCCGCGATCCGAGATAGGCGGGATAACCCTCTTCGCCCGGCATCTCTTCAAGTCTGCCGGACATCTCTCTCAGAGCTTCGGCCCATCGCGACGTGGAGTCTGCAAACAGCGCCACCGAGTAGCCCATGTCACGGAAGTACTCCGCTATCGTGATCCCGGTGTATATCGAAGCTTCGCGCGCGGCCACTGGCATGTCCGACGTGTTAGCCACGAGGACCGTGCGCTTCATCAGCGGCTCGCCGCTTCGTGGGTCTTTGAGCTCCGGAAACTCCATGAGCACGTCGGTCATTTCGTTGCCGCGCTCGCCGCAGCCCACGTACACGATGATATCCGCGTCAGCCCACTTGGCCAGCTGGTGCTGGACCACAGTCTTCCCGCTTCCGAAGGGGCCGGGGACTGCAGCCGTCCCTCCCTTCGCCAGAGGGAAGAACGTGTCGATTACCCTCTGCCCTGTCACTAGCGGCTCAAAGATGGGCAGCTTTTCTCTATAGGGTCTCCCTCTTCTGACCGGCCATTTTTGGAGCATGGTCAGTCCCCGGATCCCTGATTCAGTCTCCACCAGTGCCACAGGTTCCTCAACGGTGAAGTCGCCGATGAAGATGTCCTTGATGGTCCCTGACACGCCCGGCGGAACCATTATCCTGTGCTCCACAATAGGGGTCTCTTGCACGACCCCTATGATGTCGCCCGGCACGACCTTGTCGCCGACGTTCACCCGCGGCTCGAACCGCCACTTGCGGCTCCGATCCACTCCGGCAGCGTCCACACCCCTGCTGATTCTCGGGCCGGTCGTATCTGCAATGACATTCAGCGGCCGCTGGATGCCGTCATAGATGCCCTCGATGAGACCGGGTCCGAGCTCGACGCTCAGAGGCTCGCCCGTGGGATACACCGGCTCCCCCGGACCAAGGCCAGATGTCTCTTCATATACCTGAATCGAGGCACGATCGCCTCGCATCTCTATGACTTCTCCGATGAGACGCCGTTCGCTCACACGCACGACGTCAAACATGCGCGCCCCTTCCATGCCCTCAGCGACGACCAGAGGTCCAGAGACGCCGGTGATACGTCCTGTCGCCATTTCTCAGTTACCCTCTTTCGCGAATAGTATGTCGGCCCCTACGGCCTTCTTGACGACCTCTCGGAGCCTAGCCATTCCAATCCCTTCACTGCCCTTGTTCGATGGAATGAACACTACCGCAGGCGATGGCCTGCTGCTGTATCGCTCAACAATGGGGAGCAGGTCCCCGCCGAACTGCTCGGTGATGCAGATCACCGTATACTCGCCGTCAGAGAGCCTCTCCAGAGCTTCCCGCGCCTCCGCAGGTGAGGACACTGGGAACACATGCGCTCCCACCGCCTTGAACAGCACTACTGAGTCGATGTCGCCGATCACGGCAAGTCTATGCATATCCGCCACTCAGCCTTCCGCGAATCAGTTCAGCATCCAGCCCGTTCACCTTTCCCACCATGATCGCCCTGAGATCGCTCACTTCAGTCTCTTTCCACAGAAGATACGCGACAATGGGCTCGGGCCCAAAGAAATAGCCCCTGGAGGTCTTGCTGAACTCCAGCACGTGCCTGCGTCCAAGCCGCTCGAACGCGGCGATGTCGTCCTGCCGGCCCGATTCGGCCCCCCACTCATGGATCAAACGTCCATACGCCGACAGGTCCATTCTGCGAACCCAGCCTTCGATCGGTTCGTCATATACCTCGTCAAACAGGTGGAACGGCACCGTGCCTCCATCGATGAAGAACTCCATAAGGAACCGCCGGTCTCTCTTGAGCCGCCTGCACCTGAGGAACCCGGCCATATTAGCCAGATCGACTCTGATCCTAAGCAGCTCAGTGACGAAGTCGTTTCGGAGCCGCGCAGCGATCTTCAGGAGACAGGCGAAATACGCCTTGTCCAGCGCCATATCCAATACCTGCGGGTCAATCGGGCAAATCTCGACCGCCTCTTGAGAATCTGTGGGCTGAGGCGAATCGCCGCCTGTCGCCGTGCTGTCGAACCCTGCTCTCAGCAGAGAAGCGACATGCCAGGGAAGCTCCGAGAGGTCGGCATCGCCGGAGACCGCCTGTCGAATGGCCGAAGCAGGCACCGTACCCAGAGACGACCAGGCCTCGCCAGCGGTCCCAAGATGATGCGCTCTGAAGGCGACCTTGCAGTTGTGCAGATCGTGCCTGAGCCGGAAGAGATCCACGATGAGCGGGTCCGGAACGAACTCAGAGACGTAGCTGTACACCCGGTCGAGCTCCAATGCGAGCATGTGCTCATAGCTCTCAGGCGGCAGGTCGCCTATGGCCTCCGAATACTCGGTCTCGCCCAGTATCTTGAGCACGTCTCCGGCTGCCGGCGCTTCCAGCATCCTCGCAACGCGCGAGCGGTCGAGAAGACGAGTCTCCACCTGCCGGATCCGCGCCACTGCATATGCGTAGCTCTGCCTAATCTGCAGGTTCTGTGTAGTCAATCGACATGCACTCCACTACACTCTTGTTTCGAACAGCAGGGAAGCGACCTCGCTCTCCATCGTCTCCCTGAGATCATTCAGAATGCCGGCAAAGGAGAAGTTCAGAGTCACGTCCCCTTGCTTCAGAATGAAGCCCGCCTCTATGTCGTCGCGGTAGTCTCCGAGCTCTACAGAACCCAGACCTTTCGACTTGAGCTCCTCGTTCACAGACTCGATCAACTCTGGGCCTACGCGGCTTCGGTCAGCCGCGGCCACCTCGAGCTGCACAGTGCCGCTCGGCTGCGCCTGAACGATCATACTCGAGAGGAGCTTGCGATACTCCGTTGCAGGCATGGCCTTCAGAGTCTCCAGAACCTCGCGAAATACGGAGTCAAGCAGCTCCTGCTTGAGTGCGAGCATCTCGTTTCTGAGATCCAGCTGGCCCAATGACACCCGCCGGGCGGCATCGCGTTCTGCGAGCTCTCTGGCTTTCTGGAGGTAGTCGTCGGCACTTCGCTGCGCTTCGCGCTCGGCCTGCTCGAGCGTGAGAGCTGCGGCGGCGCGAGCTTCGTTCACCATCTCCGCAGCCTTCGCCCGCGCATCAGCGACTATCTTGTCGCACAGTTTCTTCGCACTGGCATCCATATCACACCGGCACTCCATTGAAAGCCAGGAACGATATGAGCAGGGCGAGGATCGCGTAGAACTCGACCATGACCGCGTAGATCATCGCTTTCACTAGCTCATCGGGTTTCTTGGCGATTATCGAGATACCTGCGGCCGCCACCTGCCCCTGGATTATCGCAGACAGCAGGCCTACGATAGCGATGGGGAGCGCAGCGATGAGCAGACCCAGCCCGGATTCGAAAGAGACCTCGGGGATCCTGCCGGACAGCAGATTCAGTTTCTGCACGATCAGAAAACCGATCAGAAAGCCATAGATGCCCTGGGTTCCCGGCAACACCTGCAAGGTGAGCGTCTTGCCAAACTTGTCCGGATCCTCGGTGACTACCCCGGAAGCCGCCTTTCCAACTATGCTGACTCCGATGGCAGACCCGATCCCCGCCAAGGTCACAGCTGACGCGACACCCGCGAGCGCCAGCAGCAGTCCGGTTGTAACCATCAAACACTACCCCCTTGATGTTCTGCTTCCTTCACGTAGACATACCTCGGTTTGATCCTGAACGGAGAGAACGCCTTCCCTCCACCCTCAAAGAACTTGCCGAAAAACTCGACGTACTGCAGTCTGCTCACGTGGACGTAGGCCCCGATCACTCCTATGAACAGATTGAACGCATGTCCTCCCAGGAGAATTCCGATCGTAATGATCTTGCCGACCACGGGAGTCGACCAGAACAAGCCCGCGACCAGATTGATCACACTGGCTATCACTCCGGACGCCATCCCGAGCCCGAGCAATCTGCAATACGACAACACGTCGCCGGCGTAGCTGAAGACGTTGTAGAGACTAGCCAGGCCCGATCCGAGCTTCAGCAGGGGGTTCTTCTGGTGCCTCCCCTGAGTCAGAACCAGGCCGGCCGCGCCGACTATCGCACCGTACTTGGCGAACTGCGCATACGGTATATCATTCGGCGACAAGAACTGCGCGATCAGCACCACGAGCGAAGACAGCAGCAGCACCCACAAGCCTTGGTCGAGGATCCCCGCAAGCGTTTTCCCCTGCCTTACGTTCTCGTAGAACTCTATGGCCATGCCCACGTACATATGGACGATCCCGACAGCGAACGAGACGAGCAGGAACGCTATGGGATCGTCTACAGGGTTGAGCAGCGAGAAGCTGAGAGTGGCACCGAAGAGCCCTCCTGTGACTAGTCCGACTACGATCGTCGCAACTCCAGCGATGAAGAGCAGCTGGAATGTCTTCCTGCCCAGGTCCGACATGCGCACGGTGCGCAACAGCACGAAGCAGAGCGCCGCCAGCACGGCTCCGTAGCCGATGTCGGCGGCAGCCATAGCGAAGAACAGCGCGAAGAAGAAGCCCACGAACGCAGTTGGATCGATCTCGCCTCTCCAGGGCATGTTGTAGAGTTCGAGCACGACCTCAAAGGGGCGAGATAGTCTGCTGTTGACCAACACTATCGGGTGAGTCTCGCCTGGCTCTGGATCTCTGGCGAAAAAGACCAGCGTGTCATCGACTTCTGACAGCGCCTTCTCGAGCTTTGCACAGTCGCGGGCCCTGACCCAGCCGACCAGTCCAAAGGCCTTCTCAGATCTGACGAGCCTTTCGGTGACAAGAAGTCTGTCCCTCTCTGTCTCGAGGTACTCGAGCCGCGCAGAAAGTCGGGTGCGCTCAGACTCAAAGGCCTTGATCTCTGCGACAACCTTGTCTATGCCCGCTCGGATCTTTCTGAGTTCAGCCTCAGCATTCGTGAGGAAATCGACTACGCGGCCCCTGGCAAAGGGGAACGACTGAGGAGAGAAATCGTAGGATCTCAAGACCGAGAGGACGTCATCTTCATATTCCCTGTGGACCACGACCACGAGCCTGACCGAGTGCTCGTCCATTGACGCAGCCCTGACGACCGCGGCGCCTTGAGCTGCTTCTAAGACAGCCTGAGTCAAGTCGTCGACGGAAGCTGGGTCCAGCGCGATTGTCCCACAATACACTGCTGTGTGTCTCGTTGATACGAGCATCTCCACAGGGACGTCCAGGTTCTCCCACGGCCTTACCTGCGCAGTGGAGGTAAGCAAGCTGTTCTCGCGATCCACGAGTCTGGCGTGCTGTTGTTCCAGTTCGGTCAGTTGCGCTGCGACCTTGTGCGCGGCTTCGGCGTCCAGGCCGAACTCGTTCATTTCCCTTTGAGTGAGCGGAATCTGGTATCCTGCAAACTGCTCGATAAACGACTTCTTCCGCGGGCTGAAACGTTCGAGAGTCTCCAGCGACGACCTGATGCGGGTAATGTCCGCTTCGATCGCAGTCAGTCTTTCGGAGTCACCGTCCCTGGTGACAAGCTCTTCGAGGCCGCCGGGTGCCTCATCCGTCAGGCCCTCTGAGCGCTCCTCGCTGTTGCCCAGCGTCTCGGTGATGTCTTCGATCTCCAGGACGCCGAGTCTCTGGAGGGCCTTGAGAACGCTGTCCTTGGAATCGAGATGCCCTACCACCTCGACCCTCTTCATCCTATCGATCGCCACTTAGCCTCACGATCCTCTCGATGACCAGCGAAACGGCCTCTGCTTTCTTCTCATCAAACCGCCTGCGCATGTGCGACATCTCCTTGTCCTGAGACTCGCGCAGCCGGCGGAGTTCGCCCTCTGCGAGCGCGATCTGTTTCGACCTGTACTCCTGCTCGGCTTGCTCGGCGGATCCCATCGCTCGGCGGACGACGTCCTCAGCCTTCTTTGCCGCTTCGTCTCGGATTCGGACGGATTCGGCTCGGGCGTCTCTGATGATCGCGTCAGCCTCCAGCTCTGCCTGGCGGACCGACCGGAAGACCTCTAGTGTCACATACCCCACCACCTGTCGAGCCATAGACCAAAGCGCGTTGACATCCTGCCTGGGCCTGGCCGAATGCCAGCCGGCAGGAAACAACCTTTGTCATTATACAACAACGTGCGTACGGTGACAACTCGTCCGCGCGGCCGTTCAGAACGCCAATAGCAGCTCACGGACCAGTTTTGCCGCGGCCACCGAGGTGCGTCCAGACGCGTCGAGCATTGGATTGACTTCTACGACATCCATGCCGACCATTCTGAGCGGCCTGAGTTTCATAAGGATATCGGTCAGGTCCAAGAACGACAGCCCGCCGGGCTCGGGCGTGCCTGTGCCGGGCGCCGCCCCGGGGTCGAGGACGTCGATGTCTATAGTCAGATAGACAGGGCGGCTGCCGACAGCCTTGATCACCGTCTCGGCAGCCCCGGACCGCCCCTCATCCGTGAGCAGGCAGTCTGCAAAGCCCATGCCAAACTTGCGCATGAGCGCGTACTCTTCGCGGGTGCCAGATCTAACTCCGAACTGCCAGAGGCGGCCGGGCCCTAAGATTTCACAGATCCTTCGCATCGCCGTTGCATGAGACAGTTTCTGCCCCAGGTAATCGTCCCTGAGATCCGCATGTGCATCGAATTGAATCACCTGGAGGTCAGAGTAAACGCGATGCAGCGCCTTTACTGCGGCGACGGTGACGAGGTGTTCGCCTCCGAGCACCAAAACGCCCTTCCCATCCTGAATTGCGCGCGAACAGGCCGCTTCGAGGTTGTTCAGGCTGGTCTCCACATCTCCAAAGGGCATCAGCACGTCTCCGGAGTCAAAGAAGGGAGCCTCGGCGAGCTCTCTGTCGAGAGCGGGGCTGTATTCCTCGAGCAGCTCTGAGGCGGTTCTGACCGATTGAGGGCCGAAGCGCGAGCCCGGTCTTCCGCTCGATGTCCAATCCATCGGAGCGCCAAGGAGGACCTTGTGCGCTGCAGCATAGTCATGTGACGATCCCAGGAACCGAACCCGGTCCATTGACAAGTCCATCACGTTGGCCACTCTGCGTCACTTCCAGTCGCAAGGGACTGATCGCCTGAAACCCAGATCGCCTGAACGCGAGCTCGTCCCGTCTCAGACAAAGGATTCCGGCAGGAGACTCCGCGCGAACTTCGGGACTGCTGCAAACATCGCCTTGTGGAGCTCATGAGTGTAGTACCTGCAATCGCCGAGCGCGTCAGACTTCCTTGCATCGCGCACAGGATGGTATCGCTTCGAACCCATGGTGAAGCTCCACATGCCTGTCGGGTACGTCGGAATGCTGACCGTGTAGAACCCGCATACCGGGAACACGGCGGCGACGTCCCGGGTGACCCGCTGAATCAGATCGCCGTCTATGAAAGGCGATTCGGTCTGGGCTGTGAAGACGCCGTCTTCAGTCATGGCCTCGAACACAGAGCGGTAGAACTCCGCAGCAAAGAGGCCGGTGGCAGGTCCGATTGGGTCCGGCGAGTCTATCATGATGCAGTCGTACTTGCCTTTGAACCGCTTGACGTACTCGATCCCGTCATCGTAAACCAGTGTGACCCTGGGATCGGCCAAGCGGCAGCTGGTCTCCTTGAGGTGCTCGGTGCAGACTTCGACCACCCTGCGGTCTATCTCGCACAGCTCCACTGACTCAACTGAGGGGTGCCGCAGGATCTCGCGCACGGTTCCTCCGTCGCCCCCGCCGATCACCAGCACTTTCTTTGGTTCGGGGTGCGTGCACAGCGCCGGGTGTGTGATCATCTCATGATAGACGAACTCATCGAACACAGAGGTCATGACCATGTCGTCGAGCAGCAGCATTCTGCCGAAGGCGCAGGTGTCGACCATCGCCAGCTTCTGAAACGGGGTCTCTTCGTTGGCAACAGTGCGCGTGACGCGGCAGGTCAACCCGAACCCCAGCTTGTGTCTTTCAGTGTACCACAGGTCCATCTCATCACCTCATGGAGTGCGTTGATGCCTAGTACCAGAGAGCGACCGCCGCGAACACGCAGCCGATTTTCTCGACCCTGTGCTCAACGCCCTTGATCATTACCTTGTCCAGCTCAAGCCCTCTCGTCTCGAACGCCTCTTCTACCATCTGCCTGATCTTGTCCTCAGCGTCCTGCTTCGAACAGATGCCGCCGAATTCCATGATGACTCCGTAGTCGCTCTTGCTGAAGCCGACTCCTACTGCAGCCGCGATGAGCTGGTCGCTGACATCGCTGACAAACGACCCGTATGCTGTGGGCGTGAGCGATCCCGGTGGGATCTCCAGCTTCTCCACGCACTCGGCGTTCGGCGGAAGGATGCTGCTGACCTTCAACAGGTTGAGGTTCCCGATACCGGCATCCAATAGAGCTTTATCGAAAGCGGTGAGCTTCGTTTTTCCTTCAGAGTGTCCTGCGACAATGGTGAACTTCTTTGGCGTTGGCAGCATTCATATACACCTCCGTGCATCGAACCGGCTGCTTGGCAGCATGTCCCGGCTAAACTCGCGCTACAAGAGCCCAAGTCTCGACATAGTATATCATAGCGCTCAGCGTACATAAAGATGGTGCGCCTGGCAGGAATCGAACCCGCGCACCTGGAACCGGAATCCAGCGCTCTATCCACTGAGCTACAGGCGCACACTGTCACTCGCACTGCCCGGCCATCGTGTGCAGAAGTGTCCGGGCGAGCAATTCCTATTATACACTGTGAGAACGGTGCTCGCAACAGTCAGTCGGACATCGTCTCAGATCGGAGCCAGGGTGATCGGCTGCGACACGTCGACGTGGCCGGCCAGACTGGGCACCGTCTCGCCGCTGACGAGGATCTGAACCGAGGACACGCCTCCCACCTGAATCACGGTGCGAACTATCGCCTCAACCATGGCGGACTCGACCGGGCTCCCGACGCTCTGGTCCAGAATCTCTCCGCTGAAGTCAACATATGCAACTCCGTCGATCACCTCGACGCCTAGCAGCCGAGTCCGGTCCGGGAAGACCTTCTGAAGGAGCGACCTCGGTGACGGGCCCTCTATCATCTCGGATATCAGGGCTGATATCACCGGGGCCGAATCGCTGTCGGTCTTGACCTGCCGCAGTTCCGGGACCACAGTGTAGCCGTCCTTCGTCTCTGCAAGGAAGTAAACCGGCACGTGTATGTAGCTCAAGCCCGCGATCTGGGTCTTCAGATGCCCGTTTTCGATCTCCAGTGCTTCGATCTCGCCCTCGCGGCGGCGAACGATGTCCCATGTCTCATCCAACTCATCCTGGAGCGCTCTGATCCTCATGACTAGCCCGACGAAGACTCCTGCGACCGAAAGGATCAAGACGACCGCTAGAATCCTCCTGACCATGACGCATCCCTCCACTCCAGAGACTAACGACTCACCACACAGGCTCCGCGGAAATAGTGCTCCAGTATCTGCTTGTAGTCATATCCTCGTCTGGCCATTCCGACAGCTCCGGCCTGACACATGCCGACGCCGTGTCCATACCCTGCTCCTGACAGAGTATACAGGCCGTCAGCTTGCTCTGCCGGCTCAATCACAAAAAAGCAGCTCGGCAGCAATCCTGAGTCGCCCAAAGCGGTGCGTATCTGGATGTCTCCCTTGAGCCTGATCGAGTACCCTAGAGCTGTGACCTCCAGCTCCGACACACGCCCGGCTGGCGTCCGGCTCAGGACAGTCATTGTTGCGCGCGGCTCAGCAGTGCCTCCTGCACCCGCCGCTCCCGCAGTCTCGCTCGAGCCGCCTCCAGCCCCTCCCGCCGTGCCGCCGTCCGCTGCGCTGTCATTCCCTGCCGCCTGAAGGAGACGTGCGTTTTCAGGGCTGCTGACGATCCGGACAAGGTCAGATTCGCTCAGAGTTCGCTGCCACCGGTAGTTGGACGCATCTCGGCAGAAGCTGTCCATCTCGGACTCTATGAACCGGGCTGCGGCAGCATCGCTCGACAAGTCTATAGGGCGCCCGTCGCCGGCGTCCGAACACCGAGTCGACACGAGATGTGGAAAGCTGCTGCCCCACACGTCTGCGCTGCTCTCCGACAATCCGCCGCAGGCGGAGTAGTAATAGACCGGCACAGGCTCGCCGAAACTGTTGCCCAGAATCACTCCTGCGGTCGCATCGACCGCAACTCTGACGCGCTCATACTCGGAGGAAACTCCCTTGTATGTCTGACAATGATGAGTGCCGCACACGTGGAACGTGTCATGCTTCGAGCCGACCATATGGTTGATCGCGTAGGTGCGCATCAGCACAGCCTGAGCCTTGAGCGCTTCCACCGGTGCGTATGAACTCATCTCGCTTCCAACTGCGGACCTGAGGTAGTCCTCGAGAGCGATCTCATTCACGACTTCGAGCTTGCCTTCCGGCGACAGCATGACTTCGATGACGCCTCGATAGCTCATGTCGGAGGGCTCGATGCGCAACACGCCGCTCGATCCTGCACCAAACACGACCCGGCTTTCTCGCGTGCGCATCAGGACGGACCCGTCACTGCGGGTTACCTCGAGCATCACACCTTGAGGCAGCTCGCTGACATCGATTTCCGCCTCCAGGCTCGTAAGTCCGAGCTCCTCTTTGAGCTTGTCCATGTCTGACGCGTCGTTCGAACGCCCTATGTAGGCGACGTAGTATCCGCCCGACGTGCCGACGGCTCTGGCTACCGGGCGACCCAAGGCGGCCGCGAGCTCTCCCAGTCTCTTCTCAGCCGCAAGTTGATCTGAGTACTCGCCTACGTTCAGCCGGTACACCCGCTCCGTTCCGGAACCGGCAGCCACGATCCGCACCGCGGCCTCTGCTCCGGACACTGCAACGCCGTCGGGATTCTCCTCCGAACGCACGACCAGAGAGCCCTGATCCGCCCGAACGGTCACTTTTTGGGCTGCACTCGGGCCGTATAGAAGGCCAACTCTGATCGTCACTTCGCCTGGCTGCAATCCAGCCAGGGCCGCTGCGGTCAGGCTGTTCGACTGACTACTAAGGGCAACCGAGAGGCCGGTCACTGCAATCAGCGAGGCGATCGGTATGATGACAAGGGCGGCTCGTGCTATCCTCGATGGCCTGTCCAAGGAAACCGTACCTCCCGCGACTATGGATTCGACACGGCTCCTGTGTCTCCTGTTGCGCTCAGATCGGGGTACACGGCGGGGTCGAGCCCTCTATGATGCCTCCTCCGAGCAGCAGGTCGCCGTCATAGAGAACCACAGACTG
>JAAYAB010000264.1 GCA_012719595.1 Bacillota bacterium | reverse complement strand
GGTGTCGACCCTCAGAGCAGGAACAGCATACTCGAGGGCATCAAGGGTCTCAACGAGCGCGGCGCCACCATCGTGTATACCTCTCACTACATGGAAGAGGTTGAGCAGATATGCAGCCGCGTTGTCATCATGGACAGAGGAAAGACCCTGGCGTCGGGCACCAAGGAAGAGCTCAAGGCCATGATCAATCATGGTGAGACGATCAACGTCGAGCTCTACGCGCTGAAGCCGGAAGACCTGGCTCACATTCGGCAGATGCCACACGTGGCGCGTGCTGAATACCATGACAACCATCTGACCATCCGCTACGACGACGGACAGCACAATCTGCTCAACCTGCTCGATTATCTGAAGTCGCGGGATCTGTCGTTCGAGAGGGTCTATTCGCAACAGCCCACTTTGAACGATGTGTTCCTTGAGATAACCGGCAGGCAGCTGCGAGACTGAGGGAGTGCAAAGTAACGTGTTTATGCATGTGTTCAAATACAGGCTGAAGTGCCTCATACGGGACAGGGACACACTTTTCTGGACGGCGGCGTTTCCACTGCTTCTGGGAACCATGTTCTACTTCGCCTTCGGAAACTTGATGGGAAGCAGCGGCGGCTCTGAGCCGGTGAAGGTGGCTGTCGTCAACTCCCCGGAATACCGAAACAACACGTATCTCCAGCTTATGCTGGGAGTTCTCTCGACGGCGGGCGAAGACCAGCTGCTCGATATGACCTTGACGACGGAGTCCCAAGCGCAGCGGCTGCTCGACGAAGGGAAGGTCGCTGGGATAATCACGGTGAGTGCTGACGAGGGCGTCGGCGACTCCGGCTCAAGCCCCGCGCGGCTTACGGTGACGCAGTCGGGCCTGGGACAGAGCATTCTGAAGGCAGTTCTTGACGAGTACTTGCACACGTCTGCGACTGCGACGAGTGTACTCTCCCGGGGTTCGGTAGACGTGAGCGAACTCGTAGCCAGGCTGAGAAACCGCAGGAGCTATACGCAGCAGATTTCGTACAGCGACGCGTTGCCTGACTATATGCTCGGCTACTTCTACGCACTCGTCGCTATGGCAGCTCTGTATGCGGGGCTCTGGGGGATGAGGAATACCATGGACATACAGGCGGATTTGTCGGATAAGGGAGCTCGGCGGAGCGTGGCGCCTACGCACAAGCTGGCAGTTGTGATGGGCGACTGGACTGCGTCTCTGCTGATCAGTTTCGGAGAGATGCTGATCCTCTTGGCGTACCTCGTTTTCGCTCTGAAGGTCGATATCGGCGACCAGATCGGCTACGTTCTGCTGACCTGCTTGGCGGGCTGTATCGCTGGACTGTCGTTCGGGACTGTGATCGGCACGTTGTTCCGCAAGTCGGAGGGAACCAAGGTTGCCACTCTGGTCGCGTCGTCGAATCTGCTGTGCTTCCTAGCGGGGCTGATGTACCTCGACATGAAGGACATTGTCGCCCGCAAGGCGCCGGTGCTTTCGTACATCAATCCGGCTGCGCTCATTGCCGATGCCTTCTACAGCCTGTACATATTTGACAACCACCGTCGGTTCTTCCTAAACATTGGCCTTCTGTGTGGGTTTTCCGCAGTGATGTGCTTTGTCAGCTTCCTGCGGTTGAGGAGTGAGAAGTATGCAAGTATTTAGGGCGTATTTCAAGGTGCTGCGGGCATATGCGGGATCGATTGCCATATACATGGCGATTTTCATCGGAATCTCGACCTTGATCTGGCGGGCATCTCCGCGATCAGTGGTCACTGAGTTCTTTGAGACGAAGACACCTGTAGCGGTCATCAACCGCGATGGCGATGCCCCGCTCGCTCAGGGTCTCGCAGACTACATTGCAGACAACTTTACAGTGGTGCCATACCCGGATGATCCGGAGAAGCTGCAGGACGCGCTTTTCTACCGCAAAGTGCACTACGTGGTCATAATACCCGAGGGATTCTCCGCTGGGTTTATGGCGGCGGGTGCGAATGATGAACCAGTCATACAAAAGGTCATATTGCCGGATTCCATGAGCAGTCACTACGTAGACATGCGCATCGACAAGTTCCTGAATGCGGCCGGCATCTACAGGGACTTCGGCTCGCCGAGCCGGTTGACGGAGACTGCAGAGGATCGGCAGGCTCAGATCGTGGCGGCTGTCAGAGAGGACCTGCGGGCCGAGACTCCGGTCATCCTCAGAGTTGCAGGCAACGCGGGGGAGAACTCGGTGCAGGAGTCTGACGAAGCATACGCAACATACTGTGCGTACTCGTCATATGCACTGCTCGCCATGGTGATCCTTGGCATAAGCTCAGCGATGCTGGCGTTCAACAGGCGGGACCTTCGCCTGCGCAACCTGTGCACGCCGATGCCGAAGCGCAGCCTCGAGGCGAGGCTCGCAGTAGGTCACTGCCTGTTCGCTCTGGGATGCTGGGCCATTCTAGCGCTGGTCGGTATCGCACTCAACGGCACGGAGGTGTTCGGCTCTGGACGAGGGTGGCTCTACCTATTGAACTGCCTTGCGTTTACCGCAGTCGCGACCAGCATCGGATTCGCGGCAGGGCACTTCGCAAAGACCAGCAGCGCGCAGTCGGGTGTGGTCAATGTCGTTGCACTCGGAATGAGCTTCCTGGGCGGTGCGTTCGTGCCGCAGTCGGTTATGAGCCAGTCAGTGCTTGTCTTCTCGCGGTTCCTGCCCAGCTACTGGTATATCCGGGCAATCGATGCGACCAAGGCGCTGGCAGGTTCGGTGTCGGGAAACGTCTATCCGATCTACGGGTATATGCTCATACAGCTAGGGTTTGCCGCTGCCATATTCTCAGTGACGCTGCTGTTCAGCAAGGAGCGACAAATGACGGAGCTGTAGATTCAGGTCCGGGTTCAGGTTCGGCGTCGGCGTCAGAGCCAGGGCTGCCCCGGACGACTAGACGACAGAACGTCAAGGGCCATAGGTTTGCCGATGCGCTCGCAGACAGATGGAACAGGCTGTCGGTGCCGATCCTGGTGCCGGCGGCCTATCTACTCAGTCGCACCTGGTCAGTCGTTTGACAGTGGAGCGCGCTGTTGGTACACTGACTGTGTCGGGATCGTTCCAAGACATGGGGGGATAATGCAGTGCAATACACTACACTCGGAAAGACCGGTGTCAAGGTTTCCAGGCTATGTTTTGGAACCATGTCGTTCGGTGGAGATGCCGATGAAGAGACCTCCGCAGCGCTGTTCCAGAGGTGTCGCGACGCTGGGATCAACTTCTTTGACTGCGCCAACATATACTCCAAGGGCAGAGCTGAGGAGATACTTGGGCGGCTCATGAAGGGCTGCCGTGACGAGCTAGTGATCACGACCAAAGTCGGCTTTTCCATGAATGACGGGCGAGTTGAGCCGGGGTTGTCTCGAAGGTCGATCATGATGTCGGCTGAGGACTCGCTGCGCAGGCTCCAGACTGACAGGATCGACGTTTACTTCTGCCATACATTCGACAAAACCACACCGATGGAGGAGACGCTGAGAGCTCTATCTGATCTAGTCTCTCAAGGCAAGGTGCTGTACATAGGGCTGAGCAACTGGGCGGCCTGGCAGATCGCTCGTGCTATCGGCAAGACGGAGTTGCTGAGGCTGGCACCTGTGAGTGTCGTGCAGCCGATGTACAATCTAGTGAAGAGAACTGCAGAGACCGAAATCCTTCCTCTTGCCGAGGCTGAAGGGCTCGGAGTCATTCCATACAGTCCTTTGGGCGGAGGCCTTCTGACAGGCAAGTACACGACCACCCAAAGAGATCCTGCGGGAAGGCTCGCGACATGGAGCACTTACGAGCGGCGGTACGCTGACGAAAGGTTCTATGAAGTGGCCGAGAGGTTTTGCGAGTACGCCCGGAGCAAAGGACTGCACCCGGCAACTCTGGCGGTTGCGTGGGTCAAGGCTAATCCTGCGGTCACTGCGCCGATCCTGGGTGCGCGGAACGTCGAGCAGCTCGAGCCATCACTGGCTGCGGCTGATCTCGACTTGAGCTCTGACCAGCGGGATGAGATCGCGGCGTTGGGCGATCCGCCACCGGTGGCGACGGATCGGACTGAAGAAAGGGAAAGGCCCTGAACGTAGCGGAGGCCCTTGGCAATGCACCTCATGAAGTCAGAATCGCGCAAGAGGGTGGCGTACAACGAACGCCTGCTCGTCTGGGAGGGAGTGATCGCCAACTTCGGTATTTGGCTGGTCTCTCCCTATATCGCGATTCTTTCCATCCAGCTCGGAGCCTCTGATCACGAGGTCGGTCTCCTCACCTCCATACCAGCGCTGGTCAGCATGCTGGCTATGATCCCGCTGTCCCGGGTGGCTCAGCAGCACTCAGCGCAGAAGGTCGTAGCCGCGGCAAGCGCGTTGGGCAACAGAGTGTTCTACTTGGCCCTTGCCGTGTCGCCCCTCCTTGGATGGCTCAATCCGACTGTCTTGATAGTGATCACTGTCGCAATGGCTGTCCCCGGCGCTTTGCTCAACATCGTGTGGGCCAACCTTCAGTCTCAGCTGTTCCCGCCCGAGCGAAGAGCGAGCATCTTGGGGTACAGGAACGCCGTTATCAAGGTAGTCTCCATTGTTGCGACCTTCGCCGGCGGCTACTTCCTGGCAGCGGTCGGGTATCCCTACAACTACTCAACGTTGTTCGGCGTCGCCTTTGTGGCCTGCATGATCTCGGTCTACCTGATCAACCGAATAGACGAGAGCCGTGAAGGGGAAGACCAGGCACTCGCAAGCCGGGATGGAGGCGAGCCTTATTTCGGCCAGCTGAAGGCTATCCTGAGCGACGATGACTACGGACGCAAGTTCATTCTGTTCGTCGTGAGCATGTTCGTGTTCCACTTCGGAATGAACACGACTGCCCCGATCTGGCCGATATACCACGTTCGTGTGCTGGGACTGAGCACGACCATAATCGGGCTCTTCAACTTCGCGTCAGGCGCGCTCGCAGTGGCGGGTTTCTGGTTTCTTGGCAAGGTGGCAGGAAAGCGCGGCGACGAATTCGTTCTTACGTTGTCTGTGCTGGGAAGTGCGACGTTCCCGCTTCTGTACAGCTTGATTCCCAGTATTCCGTGGATGGTTTTCCTTCAATCGTATGTTGGCTTTTGGAACGCAGGCTGGAGCCTGACTGTATACACGATTCTGCTCAACTCCTCAAAGGCCCAGTACCGCCCTGCTTGTGTTGCGACTTTTCACACAGCAATGTCGATGACAGGGTTCCTGGCACCGATGTTTGGATCTCTTCTGCTCACCTACATGCCTGCACACGTGGCTCTTCGAGTGTCCTCGGGAATAAGGTTTATTGGGTGGATGACCTTCGTGGTTGGTCTGAGAATGCTATCCAAACCTAGGCCCGTCAACCAGTAAGTCTTGACTAATAGAGGATGCATTTGGCACGATCCCTGCTATTAGAAGAAGGTAACACGTAGAAAGTACCTAATACTTCCGTAAAACGATACAACGATTGGACAAGCACGTGGGGGGGATCAAGGTGCTTATTGGGACTATCGTCTATTCCCGCACCGGAGCCACTCTTGACTTCGCCGATCGAATCGCACAAAAGCTCCGTGAGAGGGGACATGCAGTCGAGCTGACCGTGCTCAAGACGGACGGGCAGGTTCGACCGCCCAGGCCAAAGGATTTCAGGCTCGTGAACGTGCCGGACTGTGAGAAGTATGACGCGGTGCTGATTGGAGGACCCGTCTGGGGATTCACAGCCGCCGCTCCTGTCATTGCCTGCATTCAGAGCCTGAAAGGCGTAGCAGGCAAGAAGCTTCTTCCTTTCGTGACCATGGGGTTTCCGCTTGAGGCGATGGGGGGCACGAGAGCGATTGAAGCGATGAAACAAGCCGCTCAGGGTGTCGGTGCGATTGTAATGCCGGGGATGATCGTTCCGCGGCTTTTCCGTCGCCAATCGCGGCTGAAGGACATCGCTGCTCAGAGAATATCCGAGTGGTTTGTTGACTAGGGAAAGCGACGCCGCCCGAGCCATTCGCTCGGGACTCTGGCGGCAAGCCGATGTGCCAAGAGCGAGATTGAGTTCACTCCAGTGCCAGGAGGGTGCGGCAATGTCGAAGACTGAATGGGACATTGCGGTTTGTGGACTGAACTGCGCCAAGTGCGACCTGTTCGCAGAGGCTAAGTGCGCAGGGTGCAGGGGCCCTGCTGACAGGCATTGGAGCGCCAGTTGCAAGTTTCTTGCCTGTGCGCGTGTCAAGGGACTCAGGTACTGCTTTGAGTGTGACGAGTTGCCATGTGATAAGCTGACGGCCTTCGCCAGCGACGGATACGAACATCACCGGATTACCGTCGAAAACCTGAAGCGCATTCGGGAGATCGGGCTGGAGGCATGGCTGAAGCAGCAGGAATCCCCATCGTTTTGCCCAGGCTGGACTCCTTGATCGTCTGCTTGTAACTGGATACATTCTTCCTATGCTTTATCTTGTATTACTCTGTCCTGCACTGCTTCATGATTTGACTCCGCGACGGGTGGATGCCGCCGAATGATTTGTTGGCCCTGGTGAGCCGCGTCCAAGTGCGTGACTTGACGGCTACGCGGGGCCTTCTTGCTATGTAGCCCGGTGTGCCTCTCTGCAATGCAGTCTGTTGTGCCTCTCCGCAATGCAGTCCGTCGGGCTCTCTGCCCCTCTGCAGTGTAGAATCTTTCGTGCCCAACTCGAGAATACTCACAATGTGGGAAATCAGCGCTGTTGCCTAGGCCGAACCGTCGAGGCGTTTGTCGGAGAATATGCAAGCGGCAAGACTGAGGTATCGATAAACCGAGCTCTGGCATTGAACCGCCAGAACAGGCGGGTCGTCTTGCTGGATCTGGACACTGAAGAGCCCGTATACACAGTCAGGACGGTGCGTCCTCTTCTGGAGCAGCGGGGGCTAGAGGTGGTCTCCCTGGAGTCTCATATGGTTTTTGGACTGGGTGAGGCTGGCGTTCCCGTCACCGAAGAGATGGTGACAGTGCTCAGACTGCCAGGGGACGTCGTTATAGATGTAGGGTATGGCGTCCACGGCGCTGCGGCTCTGAATCTCATTGACGGGTTGGAGGACGAGCCTTCACTGACAGTCTACTGCGTCATAAACGCCAAGAGACCTATGACTTCGACTCCGGAGAGGGTCGCACGGTACCTGGAGGAGCTGGACCCGTGCCACAAGATCGTGAACAACACAAACCTCGGCAGAGAGACGACCAGGGAGGTCATTCTCGACGGCGTTGAGATCGTGACCCAGGCAAGCAGGATCTCGGGCAAGCCGGTGGCCGCCGTATCTGTCGATGCGCGCATAGCAGACGACCTGGGTCTGGATCGGATGGATCTCGGAGCGCCCCTTTGGCGCCTGGAGCTGTTCATGACCGGCAAGCCGAAGCTGTAGCCGGGTGGCGACGGCCGTTTGGGGCAGTGCTATGGACGCTAACTGAACTCCGATACAGGCTTGAGCATTCAGGCGGCAGTAACGGAGGGAACGGTGATCAAGTGGGAGTCATCGAAGGCGAGAAGAGGCAGTTCATGACGGGAAATGAGGTCGTTGCATGGGCTGCACTGGCCGCAGGTGCCAAGGCGATGTTCGGGTACCCGATTACACCCCAGAACGAGATAATGCACTACTGGACTAGGATGGCTCCGGAGTACGGACTGAAGTTCCTGCAGACAGAAGATGAGCTCTCTGCGGGATTTGCCACACTGGGCGGAGCCCTTGCTGGGACTATCACCTTTTGTGCGACGGCCGGCCCGGGCAACGTGCTCATGCAGGAACCCATATCCATGGCCGAGATGATGCGAGTGCCGGCTGTGTGGGTCATACAGCAGCGCGGAGGTCCTTCAACGGCAACGGTCATCTACTCTCAACAGGAAACCCGTCTCACCTGTCTTGGCGGAAACGGCGAGGGCCTCAGAATCGTCTATTCCACCGCGTCGCACCAGGACATGTTTGACTACGTCATCAAGGCCTTCTGGGCTGCCTGGAAGTTCAGGTTTCCCGCGTTTGTCCTGGGAGATGGATATCAGGCAAAGATGCGTGAGCCGGTGACGATCTACGACCCAGAGGGCGCAGGCGTGGAACTCCCAGTCGCAGCGCCCATTCTCAAGCCCAGCGGGGTGCCGTCAGTGGACAGGGAGCCTGTCCACATGCGTAACACATTCAACATAGAAGAAGAGCTGATGGATGTGTTGATGGAGCACATCCGCGACTACTCAGAGATGGCGCCTCAGATCGTCGAGAGCGAGAAGTACCTGTGTGAAGACGCGGAAATCCTTGTGGTGGCTCACGGCATCGTGTGGAGGTCTGCCAAGGAAGCTGTCCTCGGTCTCAGAGAACGCGGTGTCAGTGCCGGTGCGTTTCGGCCCATCACCTTGAGGCCGTTTCCCGAGGACGATCTCCGAGCGGCGGCTAGGACAGCTGAGCTCATTGTGGTTGCAGAGTCAGCGTACGGGCAGCTCGAGAGCATGGTCAGAGACAGGTTGTACAGGATACAGGTTCCTATCAAGGGCATACTCAAACCCGGTGTGGGGATCACGGCCGAAGAGATCGTCGAAGGGGTAACGCAGTTGGCTGAGATGAGCAGGTCGGAGGGTTGATATTCGAGTTGGCAGATAAGGGCTTGAGGCCAAAGGCCTGGAGAAGCGAGACCAAGCCGCACCGGTTCTGCCCGGGATGCGGCCATGGCATCATACTCAAGGGCCTGGCTGATGTTATAGATGAGCTGGGCATACACGAGCTAGGCGTTTTCGCATGCGACATCGGATGCTCGCTGCTGAGCTGGGACTTCTTCAACCTTGATTCTGTGCAGACGCACCACGGCCGCACTGTCCCGGTCGTGGTCGGGCTTAAGAAAGTGCGCCCGGACCTGACCGTTGTCGCATACGTCGGCGACGGGGGCGGATACTCGATCGGCTTGCAGCATCTGATCAGCAGTGCAGTGAGGAACGACCCTGTGACGGTAGTACTGGCTAACAACACGCTGTACGCGATGACTGGAGGACAGATGGCTCCGACCACTCTGTCAGGCCAAAAGACGAGCACGACACCATATGGACGATCGATCGAGGAGACGGGTCCCCCGTTCATGGGACCTGAGATTGTGTCAGCAGCCGCGTCGGACAGTGCGTATGTGGCGCGGGGCTCGGTTACCAGGTTCCCCGAACTCAAGCAGATCCTCAAGAAAGCCCTTCTAAACCAGATGCTACGGTCCAGCTTCTCATTCGTGGAGTTTCTGTCGAGCTGCCCGACCAATTGGCGCACCAAGCCCGCAGACACTCTGAAGTTTGTGAATGAAGATATGGCTCGTACCTTTCCGCTCAAAGAACATCGAGTGCCCAAAGACCTATCGTAAGATTTCCGGCAGCGTACTCCCCACGTGAAGGAGAGCGCACGTAGTTGGGCGAATCTAGACTGTGGTTTGCCCATTTGGTATGCCTGCCATGGACTGCATGGCTGTAATCTTCGTGCAAACGTAAGTTAGGAGGAATGAGCTCGTGAGGCCTAGGGCGTTAGTCTTTATCGCGATGGTGGCTGTACTGATTTCCGTTGGTTGCCTTCCTGTGCTAGCCGATGATTGGGACTGGAGCGACTGGGACAGCGATGGCTGGAGTGACTGGGACAGCTCTGACTGGAGTGACTCGAGCTCTGACTGGGGTTGGGGCGACGCAGGCGGGACCGGTGCGAGCTCCGATTGGGGAGTTCAGCCGGTGATCACGGGTCGAATGGCGATCCCTGAGTATCCTGGCGCCCTCGATGGATCGGGTCTCGGAGTGGACGAGCCGGTTGAGGGCACGCTCCGCTCCGTTCGTGTGACACAGGAGTCCGTGGTCCGGGTCGCTGGCTATTACCAGTGGCAGCTCGGGCTGGTTCCTGTCGAGATTCGGCCCTTTGAGTACGTCATTCAGATGCAGGATCCAATGACCGGTGTATTCACTATCATTGTGATCCGGCCATGGTCGGAAGGCCGGGACCTTAGCGGTGGCACGAGGTCAGCTGACGGGCTCGGCGCGATGATTGAGGTCATTGACGCGCTCACGCCGCACGCTGGCCTTTCTGCAGCCGTTAGAAGGCTCTCGCCCTTAGACTCCGGAGCTGCGTCCACCTATGTCGACGATGATATGGGTTTCGAATCTATGTCTGGTGACGCCGACATAGAAGCGCTGATGTCGGGCATGGGCGCGGATCCCAATCAGCTGCTGCCCATGTTGATGATGATGATGATGTTCGGCGGTATGACAGGCGAAGGTGGCGAGCTGGAATGGGGTGGCGAGTGGTCGGGTGATTTCGACGTCGGCATAGACGGGGAATGGAGTTCTGACGGAAGTGAAGACGTTGATGTCACGTTTGGCGGGAGCTGGGGTCCCTTGTCCGGCTCCTATGGATCGGGCAGCGATGACTGGAGCTGGGATGACTCGGGCAGCGATGACTGGAGTTGGGATGACTCGGGCAGCGATGACTGGAGTGACTGGGACAGCGATGAGTGGAGTGACTGGGACAGCGATGAGTGGAGTGACTGGGACAGCGATGAATGGAGCGACTGGGATTCCAGTGAGGAATGGTAGTGCACCATGGGCGCTATGACCAAGAGCGCCGCTTCGAGGCTATGAGGAGGTATCGGTCAATGCATTTCAAGGCAGTAGAATCTCGCTGCAAATGGCGGTTAGCGCTCGTAGGTATGGCCTCGATCTGGCTTGTTATCGCCTCCATGGTATGTGCCGTGGCCGGAGCGCAGGAAGAGAATACCTACATAGAGTTCATCTTTGACTCATCGCTCAGCATGCGGGATCGGATCAGCACTGGGCAGTCACGTATGGAAGTCGCCAAAGAGGTCTTAAGAGACGTGATCGGCAGCCTAGAGGATCAGCCAGGTCTGCAAATAGCTCTGAGAGTATACGGGTCAAAAACCATCGATGAATACGCCTGTCAAGACTCGGAGCTGCTTCAGCCGTTCGGCAGAGTCAACGATGTGCGCGCATCGATCCTTCAGATAGTTGAGGCTCTTCAGCCGAGGGGCAGGACGCCGATAGGGCTGTCGCTTCAGCTAGCGGCCAAGGATTTCCCCATGAATCCAGACGACAGGAACATCATAGTGCTCATCACCGATGGCCAGGAGAGCTGCGGTATCGATCCGTGTCAAGTCAGTCTGGAGCTGCAGGAAAAGGGCATCATCATGAAACCCTATGTGGTCGGGTTTGCCATGTCGGCCGCAGAAGAGGCCTCGGTGAGATGCATTGGCGAGTACTACAGCGCCAGCGATCGCGATTCCCTGACCGAAGCGCTGAGGTCGATACTCGTCAAGGTGATTGCTCCGCCTACTCTGGAGATTCAAGCATACGGCGGCGGACAGAATGTCCTCGACAGGGCGCGGATAGAGATCCTTGATCTCGCTGGCAACAAGGTGCTGGACGAGAAGCCGGGCGCGGTCCAGACGATGAGAGTGTCACTCGGCGAGGGTGTCTACACCATAAAGGGCTATCTCTCAGTGGGTCCGGATACGGTTACCGCCCAGGTGTCGGGAGTAACCCTAGTACCCGGCGAAACCACGAGCGTCAAGCTGGACTTCGGGCCGCTCACTGGAGGCCTGAGAGTGATCGCTCGAGCCAGTGCGAAAGACGTGAGTGGGCAGGTACTTGTTGAGGTTTCGCAGGCTGGTCGCGCAGTACCGGTAACTTGGACAGGCATGCCGCCCACGGCGACCCTGGCCGCTGGCGAATACCTCGTCAAGGTGACACACAATGACTACCCGTCTCTGAGCAGTCAGCAGACGGTGCGAATCTCTCCCGGCAAGGGGACCAGTGTCGCCTTTGACCTGGGGGAACTCCCTGCCCAGCTAGAGGTGACTGCCGTTGCCATGGGCAGAGACATAACTGACCAGTGTCAGCTCGCAGTAGTGCGAGGCGGGCGAGTCAGCCAGCAGTTTGGAACGGGTAGCAGCGTCTTCAGGTATCAGGGAGATCCCGGACAGGTCGATCTCCAGCTGGTGCATGTAGGAGACGTTCGTACAGAGAAACTCGTCAGCGGGACGGTCTTGAGCGGCGGCGAAACGACCAAGATTGTCATCGACCTCTCGAACAAGCTTGGCATCATAAGAGCCAAAGTAGTAGCCGGAGCGGACGACGTGACAGCTGACAGCATAGTGCACTTGGACGGCGAGAAAGCCAAGCTGGATCTGCCGCAGCGAGGAGCCTACAAGGAAGCTTTGGTGCCGGCAGGTTTCTACGGCGCACAAGCCTTCGGTCGGACAGGCTTCGAGAGCAACACGGCTGAAATCGACGTGGTTGCCGGAGAAACGATGACCGTTACACTGAAGCTGAATGTGCCTGGCACCCTGGTGCTGAAGCCCGCTGCCGACGGCAGGCCGGTTGCTATCGAGAAGGTGTCAGCCTCTGCCCAGCTTGGTAAGGAGTCTGTCGCAACCTTTGCGGTCATCGCAGGCCGCTTGACGGCGACGGTTGAGCCCGGCACATACGACATTGTGTGCGCTTACCCCTCCGTGCCGCAGCAGACGAGGACCGTTACGGGAGTCACAGTCGACCCCGGAATGACCAAAGCGGTT
>JAAYAB010000045.1 GCA_012719595.1 Bacillota bacterium | reverse complement strand
TCGAGGCTATCCCGTGATCTGGGGAACGATCGTCCTTCACCTCATGTCACTATAGCAAGGGTGAAGGACGTGGTGCAGAGCGATTTGGTGGCGCAATGGAGACGTGTCGAGCCCAAATGGCCTGACGTGCCTGTTGAGCGGATTCAGCTGGTGGAAAGCAAGCTGACGCCGAGAGGGCCGGTGTATAGTGTCGTAGCGTCCGAGAGCCTCAGAGGCTGATCCGTCAGTAGGTCGGCCTCTGCTTCTATCGGTGAGAGCCTGCATCTCGGGCTCGGCGCGAAGGGAATTGCGACTCAATGCAGAATGACTCAAAGGACTGCTGGCGATACAGGTAAAATCATAGCCAGCAGTTCTCAGCGGTACTATACGGATAGTGCGATATCAATGGCGCTTATCATCTGAGAGGGGAGTCCCGGTGGAATCTTACAAGCGGATTATCATAGAAGATATCAAACAGCACGTGCCGTCGGCGGAGATCGCCTTGGAGGTGCCTCCCGATCCGAAGCTCGGAGACCTGGCTTTGCCCTGTTTCCCTCTTGCACCTGTGCTGAGAAAGAGCCCGGCAGCGATCGCCGCTGACCTCAAGGGCAAGATCGGACAGCATGATTTCATCGATAAAGTTGAAGTAGTAGGCGGCTACCTGAACTTCTACCTGAACCGCACTACTGTGATCCGCGACACGGTGAATGCAATTCTCGCAGAGGGCCAGTCATATGGGTCTTCTGGAAGCGGCCGGGGGAAGAGAGCTCTTGTCGAGCATACAAGCATAAACCCAAACGCTTCTCCTCACGTTGGGAGAGCCAGGAATGCACTCATCGGAGACTCCATAGTGCGGATGCTGCGGTTTGAGGGGTATGATGTTGAGGTCCACTATTTCGTCAATGACGTGGGCAAGCAAATAGCTATGCTCGTGCTCGGCGCGGAGGGGCGCGAGAGCGTGACGTTTGACGAACTCCTCGGAGTTTACGTGGACATCAATCGCAGAGTCGAGGAAGACCCGGAGCTCGAGAAGAAGGTGTTTGCGCTCCTGAGCAGGCTGGAGTCGGGTGACGAAGACGCCATCAAGAGCTTCAGACAGATCGTAGATGTGTGCATCGACGGGCAGACGCGGATTCTGGGCGAGCTCGGAATCAGGTATGACGTGTTCAAGTATGAGTCTGACTACGTCTCCCGCGGAGTAACTGGAGAGATTCTCGGGCGGTTGCAGGCTACCGGTAAGCTCGAGAAGGACACGGATGGCAGGTTCGTTCTAAACCTTGAGGGTTATGACCTCCCGTCGAGGGCTCCATACGTGGTACTGACCAGGGCCGATGGAACCTCGCTGTATCCCCTGCGGGACATCGCGTACACCATTGACAAAGTCTTGACGGGCCGCAACCCGAACATCGTCGTGCTTGGCGAGGACCAGAAGCTGTACTTTCAGCAGGTGCGAGCTGCTCTGGATATCCTGGGATACGCCGCTCCGGTGTCGGTCCATTACTCCTTTGTGCTTCTGCCGGATGGGAAGATGTCCACGCGCCAGGGGACAGTGGTGTTGCTGGAGGACTTCATGAAAGAGGCGGTAGCCAAGGCTACTGAAGAAATGGAGAAGAGACACGGCGAGGCAGATGAAGCGATAGCCAAGGCTGTTGCGTACGGTGCGGTCAAGTACGCGATACTCAAGGTCGCCAACGAGAGAAATGTGACCTTTGACTGGGAGAGCGCCCTGAGTTTCGAAGGGGACACGGGGCCCTACTTGCAGTATTGCCACGCCAGGATCAACTCCATAATCCGACGGGCCGGGGGCGAACTACCGGCAGGCGCTGATTTCTCAGTGCTCACAGAGGACATCGAGTTCGAACTGGCCAAGGAACTGGCTCAGTTCCCGTCTGCAGTATCACAGGCAGTCGCTGAGTGCAGCCCGCACATAGTGGCCAACGCCGCGGCACGGGTCGCCAGAGCGTTTTCCACGTTCTACAACCAGTGCCCAGTGCTGAATGCAGACGACGAGAGGGTCAGGGACGCCCGCTTGCTGCTCTGTGCATCGGTCAAGCAGGTGATCGGCAACGGGATGTCGCTTCTCGGTATCGATCCAGTGGAGTCGATGTAGGCCTTGAAGCTGGGAGTTGTTACATTGGCGCCGAGGTAGGCCGTGAGCCGAGGAGGGATGCATCGTGGTATTTCCCGTCTTAACAGAAGAGGAGAGATTGAGAGCCTTGGCTCCTCCGTCGGGACGGATCAGGGCGGTATTGGATACAGACGCGTACAATGAAATAGATGACCAGTTCGCCATAGTGTATGCACTCAGCTCGCGCGACCGGCTGGATCTCGAGGCTATCTACGCCGCTCCCTTCGACAACCCGAGATCAACCGGCGCGGGAGACGGCATGGAGAAGAGCTATGACGAGATTCTGAAGATTCTGGACAGGCTGGGCGTAGAAAGAGAGGGCTTCGCATTCCGAGGCTCTACGTCCTTCATGCAAGACTCCGGGGGTCCCTGCAAGAGTGACGCGGCAGAAGACCTTGTTCGGAGAGCGATGTCCTCTGCCGGCGATCCCCTCTATGTGATCGCGATAGGAGCCCCGACAAATGTATCCTCAGCCATACTGTTAGAACCTGAGATCATCCGGCACATCGTCGTAGTCTGGCTTGGGGGACAGCCCTTCCACTGGCACACGGCGGGCGAGTTCAACCTGAAGCAGGACCTTCCGGCTTCTCGCGTGCTTCTCGACAGCGGCGTCCCGTTGGTGCACATTCCGTGTGCCTGCGTAGCGTCGCACCTTCAGACAACGATACCCGAGATCGAGAAGTACGTGGAGGGCAGGGGAGCCATCGGAGACTACCTGGCTCAAATCACGAGGGAATACGCTAGTGACCACTTTGCTTGGTCGAAGGTGATATGGGATATTGCGACGATCGGGTACCTGGTGGTCCCGCGCTCCGTGATGACGGTCGTAGTGCACAGCCCGATCCTCACAGACCAGCTGACGTGGAGTCATGACCCGTCGAGGCATTTCATCAGGAATGCCGTATACGTGCATAGGGACCCCATCTTTGCAGATCTGTTCAGGAAACTGGAGAAGCGATCTTGGCAGTGTGCACGCTGATGGCAGTATGCGTGCTGATGGCAACAAGAGCGCGTCATGTTTGACCTGCCTTTTTGACATAAGCGAGGAGGACAGCTTGAGGTGTCAGCAGAGACAACAGAGCCGATAGATACTACAGACGAAGTCGACGCCTGGGCGATACGCCGCAGGGTCGCAGATCTCTCATGGCCGGCATTGGTCGAAATGATGCTGGTGAGCTTTGTTGGAGTAGCCGACATGATCATGGTAGGGCGGTTGGGGCCCGCTGCAATTGCCGCAGTCGGTCTCTCCAATCAGCCCATGTTTTTCATTCTGGCAGTCTTTCAGGCCCTTAACGTAGGGACCACAGCTCTCGTTGCCCGCTTCATAGGCGCGCAAGAGAGAGGCGAGGCAAACCGGGTTGCTGAGCAGAGCTTCTTCGTTACGCTGCTGATCGGTATCCTCTTGTCGGTCGCCAGCTACGCGGCTACTCCGTGGATCATCGGGGCCATGGGTGCCGAGCCGGACGCCAAGCCGCTCGGCATAGACTACCTGCAGATAGTGTCGCTCGGCATAGTGTTCACTGCGGTTTCTATGTGTCTTGCGTCGTCGTTGCGGGGGGCTGGCAACACAAAGACGCCGATGAAGGTCAACATAATGACCAACCTAGTCAACTGCGCCGGCAACTACGTGCTGATCTACGGGAAGCTCGGACTCCCTGCATTCGGAGTCGCAGGGGCGGCGATGGCCACCACGCTCTCTCGGATAGTCGCGTGCATCGCATTCCTGTTTGTGATGCAGTCACGGGACTCTCTGATCCGTCTGGGTTCGGTTCGGTCATTCAGGGTCCGGCTAGATCTCCTGCGGAGGATGCTTCAGATCGGTTTCCCCTCCGCTATCGAGCAGTTCATACTCAGAGGAGGCCAGCTCACTTACGTTAGGATAGTCGCAGGTCTGGGGACCGTGGTTCTTGCATCGCATCAGATTGGCATGAATATTCTGTCGCTCTCGTTCATGCCCGGCATGGCTTTCAGCATAGCTGCGACGACTCTGGTAGGACAGGAACTGGGCGCTGGACGACCCTCGGCCGCTGAAAAGAGCGCTGCCGAGACACGCAGAATGGGAATGCTTGTGTCTGGCGCGATGGCCGTAGTCCTGTTCTTCGGGGGCGCGCGGATCGCAAGTCTGTACACCAGTGATCCGGTCGTGATCCAACAAGCTGCGATGGTACTGCGAGTCATCGGTCTGGTCCAGCCCGCTCAGTCCACGCAGTTCATCCTCGCAGGCGGCCTCCGGGGCGCTGGAGACACCAAGTGGCCCCTTTACTCGACATTCATCGGTGTCTGGGGTGTCCGGGTCGTAATGGGGTACATTTTCGTTACCTTCTTCCATCTCGGGTTGCTGGGTGCTTGGCTGGGAATGGCTCTGGATCAGTTGATCCGATCGTTCGTCATCTACACTAGGTTTAGAAAGGGAGACTGGAAGGCTGTGACTGTCTAGCCCGGTCATTTGCACCCTGCCTGGCCCTCCTTTCGTTGACTTGGCCCTGGCATAATGGTATACTGATTTGCGCAGTTCAATACGTAGTGTTGTTGTGATGACTGCTCGCGCTTCCTGTGGGTCTAAGCGGAGAGGTGGCTGAGTTGGTCTAAGGCGCTCGCCTGGAGAGCGAGTAAGCAGTAACCCTGCTTCGTGGGTTCGAATCCCACCCTCTCCGCCATTTCCTTACTGAATGGACGTCACACAGCAACCTGCCGGTCGACCAAACCTGAATGGTCGGCCTGTTGCATTCAAATGCTTCGCATAGGTTTGGCCGCACTAGACGGGGAGGTAGCGGTGCCCTGTACTCGCAACCCGCTATAGCGAGGTCGAATGTCCGTTTGAGGCCTTTCTTTTTTGGGGTCCGGCTCCGGTGTACGGTGTTGAGGGTCGGGTCCCACGCAACGGAAGTCTATGAACCCCGTCAGGACCGGGAGGTAGCAGCGGTAAGTAGATGCCTCCGTGTGCCGTGGGGGTGCTTGACCGGAGCTGGTTGCCGGGGTATCGCCTGGGGGAGAAGGTCGAAGCGGATGTGCGGCCTTTATTTCTGTACACGACCTGCCACAGCCGAGGTCTAGCTCCACAGGTGCATCTGTGCATCAAGACGTGATACAATGGATAGGGTTGGAGCTTGATTGTTCTGATATCCAGAGGTGTCGCCGTGAGCTACCTGTCGTTCTACCGAAAATACAGACCTCAGACCTTTGAGGACGTCGTCGGTCAAGAACACATAGTCAGAACCATCAGGAACGCCATTGAGCTCGACCGAGTGTCCCATGCGTATCTGTTCTGCGGCCCGAGAGGGACCGGCAAGACGACCATGGCGAAGCTCCTTGCCAAGGGGCTGAACTGCGCAGAAGGTCCCACGCAGCATCCTTGCGGCGTGTGCAGCTCCTGTCAGGGGATCACTGCTGGCACTTCGGTCGATGTGATCGAGATAGATGCGGCCTCGAACAGGGGCATCAACGAGATCCGGGACCTCCGGGAGAAGATCCGGTACGCCCCATCTGCGTCGCGCTTCAAGGTGTACATAGTGGATGAGGTGCACATGCTCACGGCCGAGGCTTTCAACGCGCTGCTCAAGACGTTGGAGGAGCCGCCTCATCACGCAGTGTTTATTCTGGCCACCACTGAACCTCACCGAATACCCGAGACCATTCACTCGAGATGTCAGAGATTCGACTTCCACAAGCTTTCGCCTGCGGAGATAGCCGGCCACCTTAAGTCGATCCTCGAGCGTGAGGGAGGAGAAGCAGACGAGGACGCGCTGCGAGTCATAGCCCTGCATGGCGATGGAAGCGTCCGCGACTCGATCAGCATATTGGAGCAATGCTACTCCTACAGCGGCGACCGCATCACTGTTGATGACGTCGCGTTGGTGCTCGGGATCACGCCGATGGAACGAATACTCGAACTCGTTGAGGCGATCAACGAGCGGAACGTCGCCACGCTGCTGCGATTGGTCTCGAACCTGTCTGCTGAGGGCCGCGATTTCCGGCAGTTCCTGCGAGACGCAGTGTCTGTGTATAGAGACCTGATCGTGCTGAAGTTGAGCCCTGAGTCGGGGCGCGGCGTGCAAGCCCCGATGATGTCACGCATCAATCTCGAAGACGCAAAGCGGGTGGCGAGCAAGCTTGACCTGCGCGACTGCATGTATGTCCTGGAGAAGCTCGCAAACATAGAGAGTGACCTCAGAACCTCGGTCCAGCAGTCGATCGCCTTCGAGGTGGGTCTCATCGAGCTGGTCGAGTCAATAGACAGTCGAGTCGACATTACTGCTGCGGCAGATCCCGAGTCCCTCTCTCGCAGACTGCTGGTTGTAGAGCGGCAGATGGCCCAGCTCATCAGAAAGCTGTCTGCGCAGGGCGGAGCCGCGGCCGCTTCAGAAGCAGGGCTTCTGGGCTCAGCCGCTTCTGCAGAAACGTCAGCCTCAGCGAAGACGGCAACTCCCACGGGAGCGGCAGCTTCTTCAGGAGCGGCGCCCTCAGGGGCAGTTCCAACGGGGGCAGCTGCTTCCACGGAAGGAGCGCCTTTGGGAGCAGTCGCGGACGGAGAGGCTGCTTTGGGAGCGGCTTCTCCGGACGTGGCCCCTTCGACGGCGGTTTCTTCCGGAGCAGCCTCTTCGCGCACAGTCCATCCGGCCGCAGCCAGGCAGGCGGCCCAGAAGTCGGGAGTCATCGACGGCGCTGGGTCTGCTGATGCAGACAGCCGCGCTGCAGCGGCGTCTCAAGAGACCGGAGCCCTCCAAGACGTGGCCGGAGCCCAGGCTGTTGGGTCGGTCGTGGATCCTGAAGAGCTCGACCGGGTGTTTAGTGATGTCCTCGAGGGAGTGAAGGGTCGCGCCAGACTTCTCCACGCCGTCCTGAAGGAGGGCAGGCCGCTGTCTTTCGAGAACGGCGTGCTGACCATAGGCTTTGGACCTCAGTGGTCATTCCATATGGGCAAAGTCGCTGAAGCGAAGAACAGGAAGCTCATTGAGGAAGTTGCGGCTCTGGTAGTCGGAGAATCCGTCCGCCTGGCGGTCCGCAACGTTGACTCGGATGAACCCGCTCAAGGTGGCGCTGGCCAGCGGGCCGGTGCCGGCAGGAGTCGACGGTCTGCTCGATCCTCCGCAGAGCCGGCTAGACCTGAGGACGATCCCCTTGTGAAGCAAGTCCTGGAGGTCTTCCAGGGTAGGATAGTGGAATCTGAGGTAGTGGAGAAGGATGGTGACGCGGTTGAAGGGAAACATCAACAAGCTGATGAAACAGGCTCAGAAGATGCAGGCCCAGATGCTCAAGGCCCAGGATGAGCTTGCCAACAAGACGGTTGAGGCGACCAGCGGTGGAGGAGCTGTCAGAGTCGTGGTCTCCGGAGGACTGGTCGTGAAGGAAATCAAGATCGATCGTGAGGCAGTTGATCCAGAGGATGTAGAGATGCTCGAAGATCTTGTCCTTTCGGCAGTCAACGAGGGGATCAAGAAGGCACAGGAAATGACAGCCACTGAGATGAGCAAGATCACGGGAGGCCTCGGACTTCCCGGCTTCGGAGACATCCTGTAGTCCGGTTGGATTGACTTCTACATGGAGAGGAACGGTTTAGGTGCCCAAGTATGTCGAGCCGGTGTCCCGGCTCATCGAAGAGCTGTCTAAGCTGCCCGGGATCGGCCCAAAAACCGCACAGAGATTGGCATTTCACATGCTTTCGTCGCCTAGAGACGAAGTGGTCCGACTCGCCGAGGCTATGATCGACGCCCGTACCAAGACTAGACAGTGCTCTGTGTGTTTCAACATAACCGTGGACGACCCGTGCGAGATCTGTTCATCGGCCGACCGCGATCGCACGACGATCTGCGTCGTCGAGTACCCTAGAGACGTCATCGCCATCGAGCGGACCGGCGAGTACAAGGGACTGTATCATGTTCTTCACGGAGTCCTATCTCCGATGGATGGCATAGGTCCCAATGACATCAAGCTGAGAGAACTGGTTGCGCGGATGAAAGAGCCTGTCAGCGAGGTGATCGTTGCAACTGATCCAAACGTGGAGGGCGAGGCCACGGCAATGTACATCGCACGAATCGCGCACACGATCAACGTGCGGACGACACGGCTCGCTCACGGCCTTCCCGTCGGCGGAGACCTCGAGTACGCAGATGAGGTCACCTTGTCCCGGGCTCTCGAAGGACGCAAGGAGATCTAGACCACAGGCATAACGGATTCGGCAGCCGCACTCGCACAGGCCGTCAGACTCGCACAGCCGGCATCTGAGGCGGCCAGCTGGCCGTTCCGGCTTGCGCATATCTCCAGTCTGTCACGCAGATACTTGTAGATGAAGGAACCCTGGCATGCGATCTTTGCCAGGGTAACTGTCTTCTATCGAGTGAAACGTCACGGAGGAGACGACAGACATGGCGATGTTGCGGTTCAGAGAAGCTCTGCTCTCCGGGGACCAGGGCGAGCGCATCGGCGACCTCCGGAAGCGTCAGATTCTCCACGACATCGCTCAGGCCGAGGAGGATCTCAAGCTAGCCTGGAGGCGCATCGACGAGACCACAGACGCTGACCTGATAGACAGTGCCATATTCGCGGTTAAGGCTGCTGAAACCAGATACAGCGCGCTGGTCAAGATGCTAAAGCGGGAG
>JAAYAB010000263.1 GCA_012719595.1 Bacillota bacterium | reverse complement strand
TTCAGCGGACACCGGCTCTCTGTAACCAGTATCACTGACTACTCATCCCGTTCATAGTCTTTCATTGATGTAGCAGTCGACAAACATACTATACTTCTGGAGATCGATTCCTGTCAACGCTGATGCGCAGATAGAGCCGCCCGAAGCCCCCTGTGCCACAAGATACCACACACTATTCTGATCAAGATGCCACAGGCTGCACTGATTCAGACACCACAGATTGCACTAATCATGGCACCACGGATCGCTCTGAATAATGAAGGAATAGGAGGGACGTAGTGGAATATGAAACCAACAGGCAGGAGGTGGGAAGATGCGTACGAGGCTCAAATGGTGGACATACGATCGAGTATGCGCCCTTGTCTTTGCTGCGGGAATGCCCTGGGGACTGAGCGTGCCCGGGCTGCTTATGTACATGGGTTCCGGAATCGCACGCTGGCTGAGATCCTCCGTTAGGGCCGGTCGCTCAGAGGCGGACCCTAGCGCCACCGATTCCTCAGGAGCTACCGATCTCTCAGGGGCCACCGATCGCTCAGGAGCTACCGGTCTCTCAGGGGCCACCGATCGCTCAGGAGGCACTGATCGGTCAGACGCCATCGACCGCATTGTGTCCCCAGATTACGGCCTATTCCGCTGGCTGCGCGGCCTGGTCGTAGGGCGGCACCCACTCGTGGCAGCCATGAACCTTCTGGCGATATGGCTGCTTGTTACGTCGTTCTTCGCGGAGGACATCATCAAGGCGCTCGGCGCTACCTTGGCCGTCATCGTAACCGGCACAACCTGCTTCCTCGTGATCATTCCGTCAATGCTCAAAGATAGAAAGGCCGCGAACCTTGCCCTTATTGCATTTGTCGTTTCGTCCGGACTCATGGCTCTCGCAATTTGCTTCAGGGATGGGCTCTATGGATTGACTGTCAGCCTGAGGCGTCACCCTGTCGGCTTTCCCGAGGTAAACCGGATTGGTAACGTCTTGGCCATGGCTGTTATCTGCAGCTTGATGCTTGCGGAGCGTCTGCCCGTCCGACTGAAGGCGTTCCCCTGGTTCGCTGCAATCGCGCAGACAGGTGCGCTGGTGCTAAGCATGTGCCGTGGAGCCTGGCTCGGCATTGCCGCTGGAGTCGCTGTGGTGGTAGCAGCGAGCCGCTCGGCGAAAGTGCTGTTGGTGGCATTGGTGCTCCTGGTCGCCTTCTACGTGATAATTGCCAATGTACCAGGTGCGATCGATCGTCTCGAGTCGATAGTCAGCCTCGAACGCAACAAGGACCGGATAGAGCTGTGGACCGCAGGCTGGCGTATGATCAAGGACCGCCCGCTCGTCGGATTTGGAATGGACAACTTCTCAGTAATATACGATCGCTATGCTGTAAAGGAACGGGAGACTCCGGAGCTTCCTTCGTTTGCCCACAACATCTTCATTGACCTCGCAGTGTCAGGAGGGATCCCTGGCCTGGTGTTGATATGCGTCATCCTGTTTGGGCCGCTTGCACTCGGCGTCAAACACCTGATACTGCGCAGAGGATCTCGGGACCTCGTTTACGCACTGGCGCTGATCGCGATCCAGTTCACGCACATGCAGGTCGACCTGGTCCTCGCATCTCCACTCACAATGCCGCTGCTCTTCTTGCCTTTGGGTGTGCTCGTGCGCCACTTCGAGCAGGCGGAAGGGCGTCGCGTCGACCCTGCGCGCTGACAATAGGCCGCCTCGACGCTGCGAGCTGACAACAGGA
>JAAYAB010000262.1 GCA_012719595.1 Bacillota bacterium | reverse complement strand
TGCTACGGCGATGGTGGCCGGACTGTTCAGGCTCGAGGCAGCGTCAGCCGGTCAGGTCAAGGTCGTGCGCACTGTGGGTGAACTAGATGCATGCCTCGAGAGTGATGTGCTCGCAGCTATCCTTCACTTCGAGGGAGCAGAGCCGATCGACGCTGATCTGAACTCACTCGAGGTCTTCTACAAGGCGGGCCTCCGCTCGATCGGCATTGTGTGGAGCCGCCCGAACGTCTTTGGGCATGGCGTCCCGTTCCTCCGCGGCCACTCACCCGACATCGGCCCTGGGCTGACGGATGCAGGCAAGGCCCTGGTGAGTGCCTGCAACCAGCTTGGCATAATGATCGATGTCTCGCACCTCAACGAAAAGGGCTTCTGGGACGTGGCACGGATCACAGAAGCGCCCATCGTGGCGACTCACAGCTGTGCGCACGCGCTCTGTCCGGTCCCTCGCAACCTGACTGACAAGCAGCTTGACGCAATCAGAGAATCGGACGGAATGGTAGGCGTCAACTTCTCTGTGAGCTTCCTGTCTGAAGACGGCGATGGAGACCGTGACACTCTGGAGCCCCTGATTCGCCACATAGACTATCTCGTCGACAGGCTTGGGATTGACCGAGTCGGCTTAGGGTCGGACTTCGACGGCACGAGGATTCCCGCAGCCATTGGCGATGTGACCGGTCTGCCTGGGCTTGTTGACGCCTTGCGGAAGCGTGGATATGGAGAGGAATCACTCGAGAAGATCACGAATAGCAACTGGCGGCGGGTTCTCGGGCGCACCTGGCGCGCCTAGAGGCCAGGCCGTATCGTCCGCCGAGGTTGGCGTATGCATCGGCCGGGCTTTATCGTCTGGCCTTATCGTTTGCCCGCGGCCTGCACATCGACTGAGGTCCACTATTCGGGAGGCGAGCACATGTCGTTCAAGATCGCGTTCATAGGCGCTGGGAGCATTGGTTTCACTAGACAGCTCCTCCGAGACATCCTTTCAGTGCCTGAGTTTCGTGACATCAGGGTAGCGTTTACCGACATCAACGAGAGAAATCTGGACATGGTCACGAAGCTCTGCCAGAGGGATATCGATGCGAATGGCCTCAACATCCGCATACAGTCTACCCTCGACCGCAGGGAAGCACTGGCTGACGCCAGGTATGTCTTTGTTGTCGTGCGAGTCGGCGGACTTGACGCGTTCCAGTTGGATATCGAGGTCCCGCTCAAATATGGAGTGGACCAGTGTGTCGGAGACACTCTCTGCGCTGGCGGCATCATGTATGGCCAGAGGGGCATACCGGTCATGCTGGACTTCTGCAAAGATATCAAGGAAGTGGCGGAACCTGGGTGCCTGCTGTTGAACTACGCCAATCCAAACGCAATGATGACGTGGGCAGCAAACCAATACGGAGGGGTCAACACCATCGGGCTCTGCCATGGCGTCCAACACGGGCACGGCCTCATCGCTGATGTTCTAGGTCTTAAGCGGGAGGAAGTTGACATCATCTGTGCGGGCATCAACCACCAGACCTGGTACATACAGGTCAAGCACAAGGGGCAGGATATGACGGGGAAGCTTCTCGAGGCCTTCGAGAAGCACCCGGTTTACAGCAAAACCGAGAAGGTTCGCATAGACATGCTGCGCCGGTTCGGGTACTTCAGCACTGAGTCTAACGGACACCTGAGCGAGTACGTGCCATGGTATAGAAAGCGCCCTGAAGAGATTAGAGACTGGATCGACCTAGGATCGTGGATCAACGGCGAGACAGGGGGCTATCTGAGGGTTTGCGTTGAAGGACGCAACTGGTTTGAGACGGATTTCCCCAACTGGATGAACCAGCCGCCGCAGGAGTTCCGGGCCGACCTAAGGGGTATGGAGCATGGGTCGTTCATCTTGGAGGGACTCGAGACCGGCAGGGTGTACAGAGGGCATTTCAACGTCGTCAACAACGGATGCATCACAAACCTTCCTGACGACGCCATAGTAGAGGTGCCCGGATACGTCGATGCAAATGGAATCTCGATTCCGCGGGTCGGCGATCTTCCACTTGGATGTGCCGCAGTATGCAACGCGAGCATTTCCGTCCAGCGCATGGCGGTCAAAGCGGCTGTGGAAGGCGATGACTTGCTGCTTCGACAGGCCATGATGATGGACCCATTGGTAGGCGCCGTCTGCAATCCGCCAGAGATCTGGCAGCTTGTTGACGAGATGCTGATTGCCGAGGAGCAGTGGCTGCCTCAGTACAAGGAAGCCATAGCCGCAGCCAAGAAGAGATTTGCCGCCGGGAACCTCATCCCCACAAGGGAGGGCTATCAGGGGGCAGCTCGGCTCAAGGTCAGATCTGTGGAAGAGCAGGCGAAGGACAGAGAGAGGAGCAGGTGAGGCCAGTGTGGTGGAAGGTCATCTTAGTAGTCATCGTGGTTGTTGCAGCCGCAGTTCTAGGTACGTGGGCATACGGGTCCAGCCGCTGGCGCGCTGAGACACGTGAGCTGACGGAGTCCCTGATGGCCAAGCGAGTGCCTCAGTCGGTCAGGGTCTATGACCCTGAGGAGCTCGAGGGTCTGCCTGCACCCGTTCAGCGGTACTTCCGTAAAGCACTCAAAGCGGGGCAGAACATGATAGCCGCTGTTCACATCAAGCAGGAAGGCACGTTCAACAACAGGCCCGGCAGCGATGTGTGGAGTCCGTTCACAGCCACCGAGGATGTTGTGATCCAGCGGCCAGGCTTCGTCTGGGATGCACGTATTAGCATGATGGGTATACCGGTTCATGTCCACGACGCATACGTCGGAGGTGAAGGGATCCTCCGGGGCAAACTGCTGGGGGCCTTGCTGGTCATGGAGATGCGTGGCACGCCAGAGGCGGCAGAGGGAGAGCTGTACCGCTATCTGGCAGAGGCCGCCTGCTACCCGACTGCATTGCTGCCCAGCCAAGGGGCCCGCTGGGAAGCCGTCGATGACTCGTCGGCGAGGGTGACACTCGAGGACGGAGGCACCCGAGTCACTATGCTGTTCACGTTTGGCGAAGATGACCTGATCGAGTCAGTATACGCCGACGCCAGAGGCCGCGAAGTGAGCGGGAAGATAGTGCCGACTCCGTGGAAAGGGACATGGAGCCAGTATGAATCGCACGGAGGAATGCTCGTCCCGACCAGCGGAGAGATTGCGTGGATTCTGCAGGAAGGACGAAGCCCATATTGGCGAGGTAGGATA
>JAAYAB010000261.1 GCA_012719595.1 Bacillota bacterium | reverse complement strand
GGACTCGATGATCGAGGCTGCGTACGTAGACGGCGCCAGTGATTACTTCATCGTGACCAGGATAATCATGCCCAATATAGCGCCTGCTCTGGCCACCGTGGCTACACTCACCTTCCAGTCGGCGTGGAACTCGACTGAAGCGTCGGTGTACTACATCAACAACGAGGCCATGAAGAACTTCGCGTTCTATTTGACCACCCTCACGGTGGGCGGAGGCAATGCCTACGACATGGTGGGTGCGTTGACCGGAGCCGGAAGTGCTGCAAGCGCTGTTGCCGGCATGGGCGTTGCAGCCGCAGGAACGCTGATCCTGTTCGTGCCTAACCTGGTGCTGTTCATCCTCCTGCAGTCCCGAGTGATGAACTCGATGGCCCATTCGGGTATGAAGTGAGGGGGAGCCGGGATGAAGCGGATCGCTGTGCTCGTCAACATCATACTGATCATGGCCAGCTTCCCTGCCGATGCGCTAGAGTCGACCGCGCACACGTACACGATGGGCGTAGACTTCCACTACGTCAGGACTCACAGCGCATACATCCCGAGCAGCGTGATACTGCGAGAGCTGAACATGAAGTCACCAGAGGATCTGCACATCGTGGGAAAGACGATGTACATTGCAGACACCGGCAACAGAAGGATCGTACGCTTCCAGATGGACACTGGGCAAGCGGACTTCCTGGGCGTGGGCCTGCTGCAGCAACCCACCGGAGTCTCGGTTCTGGCTGACGGGCGGGTCGTCGTGGCAGACTACGGCGCCCGGGCGATCGTCATCCTGAACCAAGACGGCAATGAAGTTGTGCAGACCATCGGACGACCCGATGCCTTGCTCTTCGGCGAATCCACCCCTTACAAGCCTCGAAAGGTCGATGTGGACAAGTACGGAAACATCTACGCGACCAGCGAGGGAACACACGAAGGGATCCTCCAATTCGATGCCAGTGGTGTCTTTGCCGGCTTTTTTGGAGCAAACGAGGCGAGGCGCCCCACCCTGAGGGAGTGGATCGAAGACCTCATCTTCACAGAGGAGCAGCGGCAGCAGCAGCCGCTCAGAAATCCCCTCAGCGTCGTGAACATCGAGGTGTCAAAGGAGAACCTCATCTACTCAGTCACGCAGTTCGACGCTCGCCAGTCACTCAAGAAGCTCAACATGGCAGGCGTCAACATCATGAAGACCTCGGTCTTCTTCGGCGAAACGAACTTCGTGGACGTCGCCATCGGCAAGAATGGAGAGATATTTGCCGTAACGGACACAGGGGCTATTACTGAATATGACAAGGACGGCCGTTACCTGTTCGCGTTTGGCGGCCGGGCCGTCTCATCGGATCGCAACGGCCTGACCAGTGTAGTCAGTTCCATAGAAGTGGACGACGACTACAACGTGTTCGTGCTCGACAAGCACCGCGGGGTGGTGCAGCCGCACGTGCCCACACGCTTCGCACAGAGCATACACTTAGGACTCGTTCACTACCAGGAAGGCAGGTATGCGGATGCGGAGAGCATCTGGCTCGAGTTCTTGCGCCTGACGCCTCGAGCAGCTTTTGCCCATTGGGGCTACGGACTCGCTCTATGGCAGACCGGCCGCTACGCAGAGGCCAAGTACCACCTCGAGCTCGTGCGCGACTTCGACTATGCCTCCGACGCCTACTGGGAACTGCGCAACGCCTGGCTCATGCGCCGTCTCCCCGCGCTGATCGTTTCATTTGCCGCGCTCTGGCTGGTGCTTCTACTGATCCGCTTAGTCCGCAGAAAACGCGACTTCCTCAGCGCAGCTTTGTACGCGTGGCGGAAGCTGTCGACTCGCTATCGCCTGGTGTCAGATCTGGGCTTCATGAAGCGGATGGTGTACAACCCAGTCGATGCGCTGTACGAGTTGAAGGCAGGCGCACGCGGGAGCGTTCTTTCGGCCTGCGTTCTGTACGTTCTTGCCCTCGCGGTGTGGCTGGTGGACAGCATACTGACGGCTCCGATGTTCAACTCAATGAGGTTCGCGGAGACGTGGGCGAACCCGGCGGTCATTATTGCATTGGCGCTGATTCCTGTCGCACTGTTTGTTATAGGCAACTACTTCGTCAGCTCCATCAGCGACGGAGAAGGGTCGTTCAAGAACGTATTCATCGCCATGGCCTACGCACTGTCCGTCTACATCGTTGTGACCCCGTTCACGACGCTCCTGTCTCACGCATTGACGCTGAATGAGGCGTTTGTGCATCGCCTGCTCAAGTTAGTGATCAATGGGTACACGTTCGTCCTCGTGTTCACGGCAGCCAAGGAGATACATGGCTACTCAGTTGGCGGAACTGTGAAGAACCTAGCTCTGACAGCCTTCTTTATGGTCTTGGCCTCAACTGCGATGGTCGTGCTCTACATGATGTGGAGCGAACTGGTGGACTTCGTTGCCACGCTCGCGGAGGAGGTGCGGTACCGTGTCTAGACGTTCGATGGCGTTCACGTCGACTTTCGGAGTGCGCCTGCCAGTATTCGGAGTGTTCTTGTCACTGCTCGGATTGCTCTTGCCGATACTCGCGGTGTTTACCTGCGGCAACGCAGTGAGGGCCGAAGGCATGACCGTTGCGCCGATCGACCGTCAAACCATGGAGATAGCCTCCAACCGCCACGTGCAGCCCTATGGTGAGATCAAGACAGTGACGAGCACTCTCGACACCGATGGGTTCCAACTGGTAGCCAGGACAGACGTGGCCGAACTCTGGCTGTCGGAAGCCTATCACACGATCCGGATCGTGGACCTCCGCACAGGCTATGTGTGGGGCGCCATACCGCTCGAGGGCGCACGCAATCTCAATGCATCCTGGAGGAGCTACGCTGGTTCTATCGTGTCCATCGAGGTCTATGACTCCCGCAACGTCGAACGGCGCTATGGACTCCTTGGAAACGCCAAGGTTGAGTATTCTCTTCTGGAAGACGGCTTTGCGTTCTCTGCGGACTTCGAGCAACTGGGCATTGCACTTGCGGGCAGCATTCGGCTTGTGGGCAACAAGATCACATTCGAGCTCGAGGAAGGCAGTCTGGTAGAGCGGGGCAGCTATCGACTGAAGTCTCTGGCATTCCTGCCGTTCCTCGGAAGCGTATTCGGCGATGAGATAGAAGGCTGGTTCCTGCTCCCTGACGGACCCGGAACCCTGATGCGCTTCCGCCCACCGGGAAGCTACGTCGCGGGCTATGACAACAGAATCTACGGCACAGACCTCGCTGTGGGTGAGCTCTCGGAGCCGCAATCGCTCGGCACCAGCAGACCCAATGACTACGTCGTCTCTCCAAACCAGGTTCTTGTACCAGTGTACGGCATTGTTCATGGGATCAGGCAAGACGGCTTGCTGTGTGTCATCGAGGAAGGCGCGCACTACGCCTCTATCGTAGCGACGCCTGCAGGCCTGAACAACATGAGATACAACAGCATCATGGCACGATTCGAGTACCGCCAGAGCTACAGCCGAACCGCCACGCGCTCAGGGGCGGGTGCCCTGGTGCCCCAGGAACACATGAACATATTCACGCCGAAGCAGTCTCTGTATCTGCTCTGTGGGGCCCAGGCGGACTACGACCAAATGGCTGTCTTGTACAGGGATCTGCTCACGGCCGATGGCACTCTTGGGCGTTCGCTCGACGAGATTCACCTGCACATCTGCATCTTGGGTGCAGACGTTCGGCCGGTGGCGCTGTGGAAGCAATGGAGCACGTTCACCACTGTCAGCGAAGCCAAGGGCATCATCGAGTCTCTTCGCGCAGGTGGCGTCGACGACCTGCTGGTGGTGCTCAGGAACTACACCGACGGCAACGTCGCTGGCAGATCTCTCAACAGCCGCCTCGGCAGCCTGGAGGAACTTGAGGACCTGCGGCGAGAGGTCGAGCGACTGCCAGGGGGAATCGGGGACCTGCAAGAGGGTATCGAAGGACTGCAAGGCGGGATCGATGGACTGCGAGAGGAGTTCTCAGCTGGAGGACGGCTGCTGCTGTACATCGATCCGGTGAGGGCAAACGAGGACCAGATCAACCTGCGTCTGCAGGCTGCACACTCAATGAACAAGAACCCGATCCGCATCCAGCGGGACAACCGCACTGCACTG
Organism: Bacillota bacterium; assembly: GCA_012719595.1. Lineage (GTDB taxonomy): Bacteria > Bacillota > DTU014 > DTU014 > DTU014 > JAAYAB01. The sequence continues at coordinate 486 of JAAYAB010000261.1, read as the reverse complement.
TACCCTGACACCTACTTCTACCGCCCTGACGTCATCGAACAAGCGACACTTCAGCATACCCGGGCATTCAGCGGGTATGGCGCTGCCGTCGATCAGTTGGGCAGCCGTCTGTTCGGCGACTACTCTACTGGAAAGGAAAGCACCCGGGCAGACAACATGCAGCGGTTCCTGTCACTGCTGAGTGAGCTTCGCGAGCAGCAGGGCGGGCTTTCCGGTCAGCAAGGTGGAATCCACGAGCAGCTAGGCGGACTCGCCGAGCGGCAGGGCGGACACGAGAGCGACAAACACCCGGGTCATGGCCTGGCTCTGTACACGCCGAACCAAATCGCCTGGCCATATGCAGACACCTTCCTCGACTTCCCGCTTGTCGGCGGGCAGTACCTGTTCGAGACGGACACAGTTCCGTTTCTGCCGATCGTGCTCAAGGGGAGTATCGCTCTGTTCGGCCCGTTCCTCAACACGGGCTACTTCGAACGCGACCGCCTT
>JAAYAB010000260.1 GCA_012719595.1 Bacillota bacterium | reverse complement strand
GCACGCTCATGACCGACACGAGCTCCGCAAACGCTGTCGCGGCCTTCTCGAGCCCTTTGACATCGACTCTAGTCTCGAGCGCGGGCACGACGAGCGTCGTGAGGTGGTCGATATCGCTCACACGGTCTATCTCGTACAGGCGCATCCGGTCGATGCGCTCTTCCGTGGTGCCGACCGCTCTGGCAAGCAAGACGGGGTGCTCGTCCGGGTAGGCCTGCATCAAACGGGACTTCACCTGACCTGCCACCATGCTGTCATAGATCTGGGGAACGACGAGCGCCACTCCAGCGTTGAGCGACACGCTCTCAATCGACAGCGCATCGACAACCTGCACTCCGTCAAACAGACTGATTCCCGAACTGTTGACGACCGGCTCGAGGAAGCTGACTCCCGGCAGCACGCGGACCTCTACGTCTGTCGTTCGGCCCATTTCCACCAGGAGTTCGACGGATCTCTCCCCCACATGCGGGCTGCCTGGGACTGCATACACCACGCCGCCGGTCTCGCCTCTGTCGAAGGCATCGCGAGCGGCCTCCAGTATCTTCGCGGCCATGTCGCGGTACAGGGACTCGAAGTCGTCTGCGTCCTGGTACATCTCGTCGAGCGTTTCGTAGGACACGCCATGACCAGTCAACTCTGACACTGTCGGATGGACTGACGTCCGCAGTATGACCCGCGACGCTTCTTTCATCGCCTGCAAAGCTCTCAGAGTCAGATCTCCGGAGCTTCCGGGACCCAGGCCAACCACAGTGATCAGAGGTCGGTTGCGTTCAGTCAAAGGATCCACCTCCAAAGACACCTTTCGGCGACCGGTGTAAAGACTTATCCGTAAGGCAAGTTTGTCCTGCATCCGGATGAGGCAATGATCTGCTCCGTAACAGAGATCATGAGAAATCTTGAGAACAAAGGAGCTGGGTGGCAGAGATCAACCGCAATGACTCGTTAATTGATCAGTATTGGTCAGATCACTGTTTGTGCAGATCTGTATACGTGCTACAATATGAGTGAAAGTCAGAAATGGTCAAACTGCATACCAGTAATAACCGGTCAAACCCGGACGTGCCGCACGAAGCAGCTCGAAGCTGCGAGCCGTGCTTCAGATACTCAGATACCTATGAAGGAGGCTGTGACGATGAGATCGCTCGTTCCAAGAGGATTCTTCGACTCACTGTTTGACACTGACTGGACCCGAGACATCGGATGGCCCGACTTCTTCTCCAATACCGGCTTTGGCAGACAGTATCCGCTGGTAGACATAGAGGAACGCGATGACAAGTACGTCGTAACGGCGGACGTACCTGGATTCTCAAAAGACAACATGGAGGTCGAGATCGACCACAACGTGTTGTCCATCTCAGGCAGAGTCGACGATCGAACGGAGACTACGGACACGGAGCGCGGCTTCGTCCGACGCGAGAGACGGTATGGAGCCTTCCGCAGGTCATTCAGACTTCCTGAGGAGGTTGATCCTGACAAAATCAAGGCGTCCTTCAACAACGGAGTCCTGCAGATCGAAATCCCGAAGACCAATCACAGGCCATCCCGCAGGATCAAGATCTCGTGATATCGAGCGGGGTTGCTCCGGCCGGACACCGATGGATGGACGCACTACCGATACACGCGCATAGCTGAACTGGACGGGAGGACTCGGTCACGTTTGACGAGTCCTCCTGTCATTGTCTCAGTGGATCCCATACGTGTAGCCGCCCTGCGAGTAGGCGTCATACGCATACGTATCATACGCTCCAGGCGGCCACCAAGCAGTACCGGCCGTGACCACAACCGGCGTTCCGATGTTGACCAGAGAGTACAGCAGCTCGACGTCTTCGTTTCTCATCCTCACGCACCCGTTTGACACCGCCTGTCCAATCAGCCAAGGCTGATCAGTGCCGTGTATGCCGTGAGCCCTGTCTGTGAATCGCATCCAACGGGTGCCGAACACCCCTCCTGGGTTCATTGTCTTCTGAAGGATCGAGAACGTGCCGACTGGAGTCGGAGTCGATGGCTTGCCCACTGCAACCGGGAAGTCGTACAGAACGCTGCTGTTGCTGAGCAGTCTCAGCCGCCGTGCGACAGTGTCGATGTGTATCGTCTGGCCGTACTGCCTCCACTGCACTGACGGCCTGTAGGTAGCAGTCTCGGTCAATCCCCTCACCTCGTGCATGCTGGTTGCTACATTCTACGTCACGCGCAAAGCACCCGTACGGGCAGACAGCCGAACGCAGGTGCAGACAGACGGCGGCACGCCCGTTCGGAAAAAGGGCCTGACGCCAGCGCAGCCGCCGCACTGTCGTTGACACGGTCCACACGCGGTGTCATGATATAGCTGATTGGAGGGATGTGCATGTCGAGGAGAATCCTCCTGTCCAATGCAGTGGTAGTCACAATGGATGCGGAAAGGCGAGTCATACACACCGGCTCTATCGGCATTGACAACGACACTATCGCGTTCGTGTGCGAAACCGGAGCTGAACCGGTTGAGTGGCGCCACGTTGAGACTTGGGACCTTGCAGGCAGGGTGGTGATTCCGGGTCTGATCAACACGCATACGCATGCGGCCATGACGCTTCTCAGAGGCTACGCGGACGACATGGCACTGATGGAGTGGCTGGAGAAGAAGATCTGGCCGTTCGAAGCTCACTTGACGCCCGACGACGTGTACATAGGAGCGCTGGTTGCATGTGCTGAGATGATCCGAAGCGGGACCACTGTCTTTGCGGACATGTACTTCCACATGGAAGGCGTAGCCAAGGCTGTCGCCGAGTCGGGCATAAGGGCGTCGCTGTCCCGCGGCCTCATCGGCACCGCCGCGCAGGCAGGCGAAGACGACGAAGCCCTTCGCGAAGCCGTGCGCTTCTGCGAAAGGTGGCAAGGAGGAGCAAACGGCCGAATAACCACATGCCTCGCACCTCACGCTCCGTACACGTGCCCTCCTCCGTTTCTCGAGAAGGTCGTCGATGCAGCTTCCGCTCACGACCTGTCGATCCACACCCACATCAGCGAGACGAAGGACGAAATGGCTCAGATCGCCCGCACTTACGGCGGATCTCCTGTGAAGTACATGCTGAGGCACGGCGTATTCAAGCGGCCGACGCTTGCGGCTCATTGCGTCCACCTCGACGATGAAGACATCGACATCCTCGCTGACAACGCGGTGGCTGTGGCGCACAATCCGGGGAGCAACATGAAGCTGGCGAGCGGAGTGGCCCCGGTAACGAAGATGAGAGATCGTGGAGTCGTAGTGGGACTTGGAACAGACGGTGCGTCCAGCAACAACAACCTCGACATGATAGAAGAGGCAAGATTGGCTGCTCTGCTGCACAAGGCCGTGCTGTTCGACCCCACGGCGATCCCCGCAATGGACGCTCTCGCTATGGCCACGATTGATGGAGCCAAGGCGCTCAGAATGGACGACCAGGTAGGCTCGCTCGAGGCGGGAAAACAGGCAGATCTGGTGGTGTTGTCGACCCGGCGCCCTAACATGGCGCCGCTGTTCGACCCCGTGTCCAATATCGTGTACTCCTCGAATCCAGGCGACATCGAGCACGTATTCGTTCGCGGAGAGTTCGTTCTGCGCGACGGCAAGATCGTCGCGTTCGACGAGAGCCGCGCAATTGAGGAATTTCGTTCCAGGTCCGCGCGACTGGCACAAGAGGCGAAATCCTGATAACAGCCAAACGCGTGCTATGCAAAGGGCCAATTGCATCTATAAATCCGATGGCGGTCTCGAAGAATATAAACGGTGGCTTCGAAGATCAGTCCAAAGGAAGGTGCATCGATGTTTCTCGACTGGCTACGCGGACAGACAGGCGGAAAGCCTGCCAGATCGATGGATGAGAACCAAAGGAACACTGACCGCAGGCGAGACCGGCCTGAGCGTCGCGGCGATCTCTCCGAGGAATATTCGGAAGCGATCCTGGACGAAGACACGAGGCTCTACAGGCCGTCTAGATACGATTACGAGTTCGCAAGGTCAGTGTCGCCGGCCAGAAACGACACGGACAAGCGCAAGAGGACTACTACTCGTACCGCCACTGCGACTAGACGTACAGAGACCGGGGCAACCACCAGTCGAACGAGGGCCAGATCAAAGGCCAGCTCACATGATATCGGCGGCGGCGTTTTTGTCTCTCCGCTGCCTATAACCGCTGGCGACCGTGTGACACTCAAGTACAACGGTCTTCTGTCCAGGTCCGGTGCGACAAGGGTCTTTGCGCACGTCGGCTACGGCCGGCGGAACTGGGTGGGAGTCACTGACATGCCCATGACCAAGGAACCTGACGGAACCTGGACTGCGCAAATCCAGATCGACAGAGACCAAATGTCGCCCCTCAATGTGTGCTTCCGTGACTCGGCACACAACTGGGACAACAACTACGGCAACAACTGGAGCTTCGAGATACACTGACTCCAGCCGCAGGCGTATTAGCCCCGCCGATACTGAAGGTCGCGCCCCGGTTCGCCGCCGGGGCACATTTCGTGTTCGAGTCCAACATGTTTACATAGACCGCTTTGTGTGGTATACTGAGCACTAGCCAGACGATTTCGTTCTGCGAACACGGACAGCGCTGGCTGATCGCATATAGGCCGAACCGATGGGGAGTCGTCTAGTGGCAGGACGCCAGATTCTGGCTCTGGTAGCGAGGGTTCGAGTCCTTCCTCCCCAGCCACAAGAGCACCTCATAGGGCACACAATGTGTATCCCTATGAGGTGCTCTCTCGTTGTAAACCGTCCTGATTCTTGACTCACGCGCAAAGCGAATGAGGCTGTGTCCAGATGCCTGAACGAACCCGCTGCGCTTGCCGTCTGGCGCGGGCGCTACCGGCCGCCTGCGGGAATATGCTCCTCAAACCACGCGAGATTCCTGGACAGCACGTCGAACCTCAGCCTTGGTTCCATCACCACATGCCCGGAACGCGGATACAGGACCATTTCGACTGGCACACCCCGGGCCTTCAACGCGTTGTACAGCATCAGCCCCTGTGCGACGGGCACCCTGTAATCCTCCGTGCGGAAATCTCCGCCTCTGCCGCCAGAGCCCCGAACGTTCGGCCGGAACACTGCATACCCGTGTGCGGAGAACGCCGGGTATGTCAGCAGGCCGTCGATCTCCATGCCGTCTGATGACTTCCACCGGACGACCTCGGTCTTCCCGAGCGGCCGGTCAAGCAGAGCGTCGTTGAGGCCGGTAATCCTTTTCGGCTCCCAGTTGAAGGTCAAAATGGGCATCAGCACCCCATGTGTCGGCATCGTCCGAAGCGGCCGCCGCGGCCATCTGAGAAGGTGCGCCTGTGAGCCACAGCGAGAAGACCATCAGCGCAATCAGCGAAACGAGCAGCTTGTTGCGCATGGGCAAACCCCTTCCGTCTCTTCCATTTCTGGCTGGAGCCCAGGATCACACGACCCTGGGCTCTTGTCAGCTCAAGACACTCCTGACCAGGTGCTCTGTGCAAGGCACGCCTATCCAGTTGCTCTGTCCAGAGCAGGCGCAGACAGTTGCCGCGTCCAAGACAGGCTAGGTCACTCACTCGGAGAAGACGACAGGCATGCCTGTCCTGTTCGACTCAAATCCCGCCTCGAGGACTTGCATGACTCTGCGCACCTCATCCGGCTTGACTACCAACTCTGCTCCGTCTTCGATCACTGTCTTGAAGTTGCGGTAGAAGTCGAGCCAGTCAGTCTTCGGATCGGGAAGCGGCGATTGCCAGACCTCCACACTCCCCACCTTGCCGAACGTCCTTGTCGGGCCGGCTCCAGTGTCGACGAGAGGTCCGTTGCTGTGCACGGCTGCTTGTTTCAGAATCGTCAGTCTGCCTTCATCCATGAAGGTCTCTATGCGAAGCGTGCCTTGGTCGCCACCCACATACCATCTGGGCAGCGGCTGCAGGAACAACGTGCCGATCTCAACATACGCTACGAGGCCGTTCGCGAACTCCATCTGAAGCCTCACGTAGTCGTCGACGTCTGGGTTCATTACGCTGCGCAGGACGCAGAACACGCTCTTGAGCGGGGAATCGATCATCCAGAGTATCTGGTCGATCAGATGCACTCCCCAGTCCAGCAGCATGCCGCCGCCGTGGGCCTTCTCAGCTCGCCACCCGTGGATCTTCCCGTTGGGACCCTGAACGCGGGATTCGATGACATAGGGCCGTCCGATCTCGCCCTCCTTCAGCGCGTTCATAACCTTTCGATAGTCTTTGTCCCAGCGACGATTCTGATGGACCGTAAAGACGACACCGTGCCGCTTTGCACCCGCAATCATCTCATCGAGCTGCGCCACGGACAGAGCCACGGGCTTCTCGCATATCACATGCTTCCCACAGGCTTCGCATGCCAGCGCCAGCTCCATGTGAACATCGTTCGGGGTTGCGATCACTACGGCGTCGATGTCGGGATCATTCAAGAATTCCTGCAGATGCAGGTAAGACCGAACGCCGTCAGCCTTCCCGGCCTCTACCCGCTTCGGATCTATGTCGTGGACGGCGACTACCTCCATTCCTTCGAGCGTCGAGATGTACCGCTTGTGCCATCCACCCATTCCGCCGTATCCAATGATGCCAAAACGAAGAGCCATCAAGCCTTCCCCTCTCTCTGGTGCAGCCTAAGTCCAGCTTGCACATGTGTTGTCGAAAGAGGCACACACGGTAGCTTGTCTACCGTCCAAGCCGATCAACCGGTGGCCCACCCTCTATCCCATAGACATTGTAATCCCGAACTACCTCGGTGTCTACAGGCTTCCCACTCATTAGCAGTGCTAGTGATCGAGCTTCCGACAAAGAAAAAGGGGCACAGCCTAAAGGCCATGCCCGCTCGATGCACGGTGAGAGTGTTAGAAGTAGTAGGGCTTTCCACTCTCTGCAGACTTGTAAATGCCCTCCAGTATCTCGGTGACGACCAGCGCCTGCTCAGGCTTTACGTAGACCTCAGTGTCGTTCTTGATAGCGTCTATCCACATACGAGCCTCGATATCGCCAGGGTTCTGGCTTATACCTTCGTAGTAAGCCACTCCTCCTGACTTGAGCTCGACGGTCTTGGTGTAAAGGCGGCTGTTCTCCTCGCCGTTGATCCTCAATCCGTCCAGCGTGTCTGCACCCGCCTCGGTCCCGCACAGGACAGTCATGGCCTCTCCGATTTGGAGTGTATTGAGCGCCCAGCTCGACTCCAGAATCACTGTCGCACCATTCTTGAACGTGACGAACCCGAATGCCGAGTCTTCCACGGTGAACTTGGCAGGATCCCACGGTCCCCACGCGTTGGCCGCGTTCTTTCTCTTGCTCAGCTTG
>JAAYAB010000259.1 GCA_012719595.1 Bacillota bacterium | reverse complement strand
GATCATGAAAAGAAGGCGATGTTCGTATGAAGCAAGCCATCCATGCTCGCATAGCTGAGAAGGCCAACAAGATCGCGCAAGACGTTATCAACATGCGCAGACACCTTCACATGTACCCGGAGCTGCCTGGTCAGGAGAAGGAGACGAGCCGCTTCGTCGCTGACAGACTCAGATCGCTGGGACTGGAGGTGCAGACCAATATCGGGGGCTACGGCGTGGTCGGGATGCTGAATGGGGCGAAGCCAGGAGTGACAATAGCATGGCGCGCCGACATTGACGCCTGTGCTCTGCAGGAGGAGATCGACAAGCCCTACAAATCTCGAATAGACGGCGTGATGCATGCTTGCGGACACGATGCGCATACAGCCATTGCACTGGGCATGGCTGAGACCCTATCGTCTGTCAGAGATGAGCTGTGCGGCGCAGTCAAGTTCATCTTCCAGCCGTTTGAAGAGGGCGCTGAGGGTGCACAGAGGATGATAGGCGATGGCGTGCTGGAGAATCCTCGACCATCGGCGATCTATGGCTTGCATCAGGGCAGTCTAGGGGCCAATCAAAGCTATATGGAATCGGGATCAGTGAGTATACACTATGGCACAACCCTTTTCGGAAGGGACGTGCTCAGCATCAGTGTCAAGGCTTCCCGACCGAAGTTCAACGCATGGGCGGAGCAGGAACTCCTCATCTACAGACTCAGCCAGATCAACCACTACAAGAACAGGCATGCCAAGCGCGATATACACCATCTAGTTGACTTTCAGGTCCTTAGGAAACAGGGCAACGATGAGGCTGGAGAAATCCACATACAGGCCCGGTTTAGGTACGCAATGCAGAAGTACAGAGATGACATCAGGCTGGAGTTGTCCAGGATCATCGACGAATATAAGCGGCAGTCAGGGTCTGAAGTGACAGTCGAATATGTGAAGTCGACTCCTCCCGTGTATAACGATGAGGCGGAGTGTGAGGAAGCAGAGCTGATCTTGAGGGAGTTGATCGGCGATAGGGTGATACCCATTCTGGACGAGGTTCCGCCGCACGGAACAGACGATTTCGCCTGTTTTCAAGAGGAGTTGGGCGGACTGTTCTTCTTCCTGGGTTCAGCCAATCTGGCCAAAGGCATCAAAGCCTGGAATCACACTTCAACGTTTGACATAGATGAAGACTGCTTGCCTTTTGGAGTCAATACGATGGCGTCGTTCTTGTTTGAGATGCTGAGTAGAAGGAGCAACTGAGGCGCCGAGCAGCTAAGGCGCGGAGCGGCTAAGGCACCTCCTCACTTACCACGAAGAGCTGCTAAGGCGCCACCAGCCTAACGCGAGCAGCTAGGGCACCGCGCGGCTAACCCGTCACCTAATCGTAGACTCTTTGCAGATTCCACGTGACCGTAGTGGACATCATGAACTTGATTCCGCCACGCCGGAAACTCTTCGTCCATGTGATGCTGTTTAAGAGAGACGCGGCGTCGTGGTCAAAGGGCTTCCAGCTGCCTCTCTCTGCGATCGGCATTGGGGCTTGGAGCAGCAACGCAGTGGCTTCTCGGTTTTCCCCGAAGCTCGGGGCGATTCTCCAGTCGATCTCATCAGAGTGTCCGCTACCCCCGCAGTCGTCTGATGACCTCTGGGAACCGCGAGCTCTGTAGTTCTGGATGCTGATGGCCTTGTCCACGAGACCGTCCGGTGTGTAGACAGCGTAGGTTCCGGCGGCAGGATCCACATGAAGAATAACAGTGCATTCGCCCCTACCCATACCCACACCTTGACATTCCGACTTCGTAGTCGTGGTGCACAAGGCGGGGGACTCTCCACGTACTCCCCAGCCCACTACCTCGACAGTGCGATCGTAAGAACTCTGTACCCTGCACTCATAGGTGCCGGTGCCAACGCCGTTGACATCTAGCGTTATGTCGTCGATACGTGCCTCGTAGGTCCAGCGGTTTCCCCCCACAACGCTTGCGCATACGGCTGTTGGGTCATCCTTAGCGGGACGATCGTCTGATTTCTCGCTCCAGCTTCCGATGACCGTTCGCTTTACCGTCATTGACCCAGTCCATCGCGTAGGAGTGTGGTGCTCAATACGGATCGTCGCGAACCCCTCTGATTGCATCGTGTCCGCGATGTCCTCGACCACAGCTGCTGCAGCCTCAGGGATTGAGAATGGACCCGGGACACCTGTGACAATCGCGTTGGCGCGGACGTTGACCTTTGCCACTTCGCGAACCCCTCCAAGATTCTGGTCCCTCTTGGGGTACAGGTATGCTGTTGCAATGCCATTCGCATCGGTGTAGTTGTAGAAGATGTGTTTCCACTCAGCTGCCCGCGGCTCTGCGTAGTCCCATAGGCTCTCGGACCACGTCCAGACGACCATTATGTCCTTTTGCGGTCCAGGCGTCGGGAGCGAGTATGGGTTCAGGGAATCAAGGGCCGCTCCGGCTGCCCCCTGTTGGCCTTGCCTATACGACCGGTATCCGTGTACTAACGCAGGATTTGTGGTCAAGGCAGCCACCGCCTTGACGAGCCTCTCTTCATTCTTGGGATCGTAGGTCACCTTCGCCTCTAGTCGAATACGACGGTTGGAGTAGGGCTCGGCCGGGTCATCCCTCATGTGTATCCCGTCTCCGCCGTCAGCGTCCTCTGGTTCGTAGAATACTTCGAGCTCGGTCTTTGTCCCTAACAGAAGAAGGGTCTTGTGAAGTATGTCAATAGGAAGCATGACGCCGCCCGCACCGTCGGCTATTGCATCGAGAGCATCCCCTGCAGCTTGTTCGACGGCCTTCGAACCGACCTTTTGACCGACACTCCACGCGGCATCAGCTTCGCTTGCCTCAGCAGAATGCAATGGGACGGCGCACATCATCAGTGCAAGCAGAACGATCGCCAGGCAAGGCTTGCTGATGCCAGCGCCTTGGGTGCGGATAGGGTAAGTGCTTCGAGCGACGACTGGAAATCTCATTACACCTCGCCTCCGGATCCGGCGGTGCCGATCAATCCAAACATGTCTATGGTAAGCAGCATGATCTGCACGGTGTCGAGAAAGAGACAGCTGCTCAGGGTCTCTTCGGGCTGAGGTCCAAGGAGCATGAGCCGACGGATTGACTCGCCATCCGCGTTGGGAGTGTTCTCATTTTCGAGGCGAAGCAATTCCATGCCCCTGTCTGAATCGACCCACAGGTCTTCCGCCATACCCCAGCCGATGTCCTCGTGGATCTCGAATTGGTGTGCCTGCAACAGGTCGCTCGCCTGAAGGGGATGCGATGCACTCACTTCAGCGGTCCACTTCTCGGCTTGCGCGATAGCTTCTCGCTTGCGCTCCTGCACCTGTTGCTTGGAGCGGTTGTAGGCTGCCTGGCTCTGGGCCATTCCTCCTGCTGAGCTAGTGGGAATGGATGGCGCCTGTGACTGCGCTTCGGTGCTCGGTGGATCTGTGTCTATCGTGAAAGAGTCCATCCAATCCTTTGGTGAGCTGCTTGAAGACTCATTACCCGTACCCGTCGATGAACGCGATCCGGATCCGGAGAGCTTGCCGAGCATTGCCAGCACCGGCGCCATCATCTTGGCGCCTTCCTCGTCGTCCCCGATCGCTGCGGTGAGTTCATCCATCACATTGCCCATAAACCCTGCAGCCGTCCCTGACTTGCCCGTGTCCTTGCGGCAGGAGGAGTCCATTGGACCAAGAAGGCTGAACGGGCGCCGCTCCCTTTGACCCAGGGCATCAAAGATCAGAATTGCCAGACCTCTTTCATCATCCGGATAGCTGCTGGCCAGCTGCCTTATCTGCCTGAGAGCAGACTCGACAGCGGCTCCGTCAGTATTCGCGCTGACAATGCCAGCCTGCCTCCAACCAGAGACGATGCCGTCCAGCGGAGTGAGATTGCCGGCAAGGTAGCCCTCTGCGACAATCTCCAGTTCCAGATCCAGCAACCCCGGCTGCGAGCTTATCGCCCAGTTGCGCATGTCGTCAGCTGTCACATCTCCAGGATTCTCGCCGAAGTCGTAGTCGTCGAGCCTGTGGACCGGCACGCCGAGGCGGTCGAGTATCCGTTCGAGTATGCTGACCACATGGCCTATGGTCCGAGCACCCCTCAGCTCGACGGCAAACGCTATTGCGTCATCTTGAACCGAGGCACTGACTTGAGCGGGCAAGGCCAGTGCCAAGCAGATGAGCAGCGCTGGGACCAGAATCTTGCTCCGGTTGGAGCGCCAGTGGAGAGGTGACGCAGCCCGGACTCTCTCTTTATCGATCACGGCAGAGTTCCCCCCTCAGGCCTGCACCGAGTTGGTTCTTTGTGAGCTTGATCATTTCAAGCCGCCGACTGAGTCTAGCCACACCCGTCACTCCCGGTCCATCGCACTCACATGTCAATTCTACCTTACGATGGTGCAAGAAGTCGAGTATGCGCGGCCACTGTGACCGCGTCAAGCCGCTGTAGGGATGCGTGCAGCCTGCTGACGCTTCAATCCTCTGCGTAAAGCATGCCGGGGCAACCGGGGGAAGCCAGCCGGCGATTGACACAGATCGACCAACGGGTCTACAGTGTCCTTGTCAAGGCATCTCAAGCGGATGTAAGGGGATGGGATGGACGTGTACTACCTGGACCTCAGGCGTGAGCCCAAAGTGATCAAATCCGGTCATATCAGGATGGGCGGAGTGGATCCGCGTGGGAACCGGATCAGCTTCACCAACTACTACATGGAGGTCAACGGAAAACCTTACTTTGCTGTCTCTGGGGAGTTCCATTTCTCTCGCTATCCGTATC
>JAAYAB010000258.1 GCA_012719595.1 Bacillota bacterium | reverse complement strand
GACTGGCAATGGATGATGAATGAGGGCGATACCCTGTCGATGGGATGGAAGCCGGAAATCGGCTTCCTATCGGCAAGGTGGAACTCATTCAACGAGGGCATCCTCGCCTACGTCTTGGCCATAGGCTCTCCGACTTATCCCATACCCGCGTCCTCGTGGGACTGCATATTCCGCCCTGTCAACGAGAACTACATCTCGCTGCCGCAGGAGACCCTGTTCGTGTACCAGTACCCTGCTGCGTGGATCGATTTCCGCGGCAAGGAGGATCGTTACGCCAACTACTTCAACAACGCGGCCACGGCAACAAGGATCAATCGGCTCTTTGCGGTCTTGCGCAGATTCAACTACTCCTCTTACGACCTCGATATATGGGGACTCTCAGCATGCGACGGTCCTGCGGGCTATAAGGCATACGGCGCGTCCGAAAGCAACCACGATGGCACGATCGCGCCCTATGCATCAATCGCTTCCATGCCGTTCACGCCGGAGCTGTCGATCGCGGCAATCCGCGCCATGCTCGAGCGCGAGGGTGGCCTGATATGGGGAAGGTACGGCTTTGTCTCGGGGTTCAATGCGGATCAAGACTGGTACTCTGACCAGCACGTAGGAATCGACCAGGGAATCATAGTGCTCATGTTGGAAAACTACAGATCCCAGCTCATTTGGGATTTGTTCATGTCCCATCCTTCGGTTGCTCATGCCATGGATGAGATCGGGTTTGCAGAGCGAGACTCAGAGTATGCCGTCACTCCTGAGTACCTCGCGGAGTGGGAGAAAATGCTGCTTGCGCCGGCTGAGAAGAAGGCGGCAGCGACAAGGGTACTCCAGCCGGTTACCATCGACGGTGATCTCTCGGAGTGGAAAGACCTAACAGGGTACCTGGTAGACGAGGACATGAATGTGCCCGCAGGCGGAATCGAGAAGGTCGACAAGGCAAAGCAGGTGCTCAACTCCACATTCTACGTGCAGTATGACGACGATTACCTGTACATGGCAGCAAACGTCGCAGACGAGTATCTCGTCATCAACATCAGGCCTGAAGACCAGTCCAGCTACTACCGAACTGACTCAGTAGAGTTCTACATAGACCCACAGAGGGCGGGTTCTGACGTCGGCCTAATGAAACTGGCGATACTGCCCTTTGACACCGACGGCAATGTGCAGGCTGTGAGACACGAGGACGCCAATCCCGGCCCCATCGCGAAAACAAGCCCCAAGACCCGGGTCGCCTCAGTAAGAACCGAACGCGGATATGCGATCGAGCTGGCGGTCCCACTGGAGGACTTGGGAATCAGGGCTGTGCCCGGCACGACGATCGGATTCTGCCATGTCGTACACAACAGTAATGACAAAAATGCGAGTGTCGGACAGTACGTCAGGACTAACATCATAGCGTGGAACAACCTGACCGAGGTCTGGGCAAATCCAGATCTGTGGGGAGAGCTGATATTCGAGTAGGCGAACGCTCCGACGAATCACACCGACTTCGAGTCGTGAAGGAGGTACGGACAGATGCGAAAGGCAGTATCGCTGACTCTGTGCTGTGTGTTGCTTCTCGTGGCCGCGGCCTCACCCGCTGCCGCGGCGCCTACGGAGATCACTGTCTGGGCCATGGGTGCAGAGGCTCAAAAGATCGGCGAGATGACCGCCAAGTTCGAGCAACTCAACCCGGACATACGCGTGAAGGTCCAAGCCATTCCCTGGAGCGCGGCACATGACAAGATCATCACCGCTGTTGCCGGTGGCACCGGACCGGACGTTGCCCAAATGGGAACCACTTGGATGGCGGAGTTCGGTTCCATAGGAGTGTTCGAAGAGCTCTCGGACTTCATATCTCGATCAGAGACCGTACGCGTAGAGGACTTCTTCGAGGGCTCGTATGGCACCTGCGTTGTCGGCGGAAGGGTCTACGGCGTGCCATGGTATGTAGACACGCGAGTCCTGTTCTACAGAACGGACTTGCTTGCAGAACAGGGGTTTGAGACCCCACCACAGACGTGGGATGAACTGCGGTCGGCTGCCGCAGCTCTGGCCAAGCATGGAGAGGGATACGGCATGGCCCTCTCTACAAACAACTACCAAGAGTTCATGCCGTTTGTATGGCAAAACGGCGGCAGAATCCTGGACGAGGAGGGCAGCCCCGCAGTCACCGAGCCGGAGTTCGTCGAGGCTCTGGAGTTCTACGCGAAACTCTTCCACGACGGCATCGCTCCGATAGACAGCGGCGGCACGGATCTGTTCCAGGAGTTCGCACGCGGCACAATGCCGATGTACTTCAGCGGCGCTTGGATGATTACTCTTACCCATGAACAGGTGCCGGAGATCGACGGGAAGTGGTCTGTCGCTGTCTGTCCTCTGAGGAAGTCTCGAACGTCGTTCGTCGGCGGGTGCAACTTCGTGATATTCCGCGATTCGAAGAAGAAGGAGGCCGCCTGGCGCTTCATCGAGTTCATGAGCAATCACGAGACTCAGCTCGAGTGGTTCAAAATCTCAGGATGCCTCCCCGCCGTGAAGCGATCGTGGGATGCCGATGACCTTGCAGGAAACGCGATGATGGCAGTATTCCGTGATCAGCTCGATGACGCAAGGGCTCCGGAAAACGTGCCCCAATGGGCCCAGATCGAGGCGGCCATCCAGAGGCGAGTGCAGGAGGCTTGCTACGGAACAAAGACCGCCATGGAGGCGGCACTCGCGCTCGAGGCAGACATAAGGGCGATCATGAGGCGATAGCCGCCCGACGATCCGTCGTGTTCAGCCTGCGCCGGGGTACCCGTCTCGCTTCGGCGCAGGCCTGCACTCAACCGAAGGGTACTAAGCCGCAGTTGGAGGTCATTGCCATGCAGCGCAATCCAAAGGTGGCGTATATGTTTCTCGCGCCCGCCTTGATACTGATGACGGTCTTCATTGCATTGCCGGTGATAGCTTCTCTCGTCATCAGTCTGACCGACTTTAACATATTCGCACTTGCCAACTGGAGCAACGCGAAGTTCATCGGGATCGACAACTTCGTCCGCCTGTTTCAGGATGGGCTGTTCTGGAAGGCCCTGAGGAATACACTGTACTTCGTCGCAGTTGGAGTACCGCTCGCGATAGCTCTCGCGCTCATCCTTGCAATCCTCCTCAACTCTCCTCTGAACCGGGCCAAGGGCTTGTTCAGAGTAGGACACTACCTGCCGAGCATCACTGAAACGGTGGCAATCGCCGTCGTCTGGAGATGGGTGCTGAACCCGAGATACGGGATACTCAAGCGGGCCCTGGAGGTGTTCAGTATACAGTCTCCCAGCTGGCTCGGAGACCCGAGATGGGCCATGCCCGCAATCATCATGATGGCTGTATGGAAGGGACTCGGGCACAACGCGCTGATATTCCT
>JAAYAB010000044.1 GCA_012719595.1 Bacillota bacterium | reverse complement strand
CGCGCAGCACCATCTGGTAGAACGGCACATCCTCGTCGAGGATCGAAAACCCGCTCGATTCCAGAGGGACATTCAAGATATGGCGGGTGTGAGGCAGCAGATACGCGAATCCTCCAGTGACCATGAGATCCCACTCGTCGTGCATCTTCGCAACAGTATCAAGCACGATCGCCTTTGCCTGCTGCCGATCTATGAGGTCCTCCGGGTCGGGCCGGAAATCTGAGTTGAGCTGCTCCCCCATGTACCTGAGGGACACGCCCCTGAGGTCTAGGTGCCTCAGGTCCTGCGTGAACCTGTCTACAAGCCCGGGCAAGACGGCCGGCGACAGGACGTAGCTATACAGGTCGCCTTGAGGCTCATAGTAGTTGGTGGCCACATCGATGCGGTACACCTGAGCGATTTCCCGGGTCAAGAACCTGGATGCGTTCCGCCGCACGCTGAATCCCCGCGCGCGCTCCGGCACGTTGAGAAACCCGACGTCTGCGAACAGGCTTGCACCGAGCTTCTCGAGATGCGCGTTCAGCGCTGACAGATCGCCGGCTGTTCCAAGCTTCTTCTCAACCTTGACGCCGACTGGATAGTCATGCTCAAGCCCTCCGGCGAGCCACCCGGAGAGCCGGAGACGCAGGTCAGCAACTCCCGCCTCAACGAGCTCATCCGCCATCAGGCGAGTCTCTTGGAACGTGCTCAGAGGCTCAATGACCTTCCTCGGGATCCCAAAGACGGGCCGCTCGCGGTATATTGCGCCTATCACTTCGAGATAGAGCGGCAGTCCGCGGCTGTACTCGAGCCTGCTGAGGCCGTACCGGTCGACGAGATGCGTCTGATACCGCCTTGCCATCCCCGCGTAGTCCGCATCCGTACCGCTGAGCAGGAAATACCTTATCGTGATATCTCCTTCGTAGCTGCGAGCCTGATACACATTGAGGTAGTCGGCGGTTCCGTACTCATTCGCGTACACCACGGCTCGCCCCGTAGGCAGTACGTTGAACCGGGCAAACACCGAGTTATACGAGTTGGTCCTCCCGGCAATGTCTGCTCTGATTCGGGCGAAGGTGTCTCCGTCCTCAATAAGCCCAAGATGGCCGCGCCGTTCGGTCGCGAGTCCGAACACGGGCAGCCGGACTAGCTCGTCATAGCCCCTTCGCTCCATTTTGATCGAGAGCGCATTGTCCAAGCCGTACACAGGCTGATTGTAAGGCTGCCTATCGGTCTTCCCGTTGTTGAGATAGATCAGGGCGCCGGAGCCGTCCGGAACGAATATGTGTCCGCTCTCGTTCTGCCCCACCGCGCCGAAGTAAGGGAGTATGTCAACAGAGTGCAGCCTATAGCTGACCTTGGCACCCTGATCGTCGAGAATATCCTTCGGGTACTTCAGGTCCTTGGCCGGCACCCGGACGACGAGGCAGTCTCCATCTAGGACGTACTCTATCGCTGCACCGAATACGATCTGGTTCGCCTTTGGCGGGTCGATGCTGTACTCGAGATCGTCATTCGCCCGTTCGCCCGGCAGGTAGTCAATCCGCTTGAGTATCTCTACTATCTTCGGCACATCCCACGAGCGCAGCGGGCTCTTGCGGACGTAGGTCGGCTGCCTCCTTACTGCCTCCAGGTCTTCGGGCTGGACCTGATCGGCCCGTTCATAGTCAGCCCTATTCTCGTGAACGTGGTTCACCACCAAGTTGGCGATTTTCCTCTTGTCTGCCGCGGTGCTGAGCGGGAGATCGTCGGACACGATCCGGGTATTGCCAAGCAGCTTGACATAATCGAAGCTGTGGACGTCCGCCCACACACCCGGGCCGTCGTATGGCTCAATCGAGATAAGGTAGTACTGGCTTCTGACCAGATTCCTGTCATTCGCGTCTTCGATTCGATCCAGCAGTTCGTCAAGTCTGGTTTGGCTGATAAAGACGGGTATGTACGCGTAGTCGTCCCATCTCTTGCCCAACTCATATTCCACTCTCACGCCGTTCTCGATCGGCAGTATCTCGAACTGCCCGTGAACAATGCTCTCGGTGTAGTTGTCGATGGTCTTCGGCAGGTCCTCCGGAGTGTAGTAGTGCATTATCAGCTGCGCCTCGAGCTCGTTCTTGGCTGCTCCCCTCGCTACTTTCTCCGCAGTCTGGCGGTCAAGAGGATTTGTCGACCAGATCAGTCCGGTCTGCTTCTGCTGGACGACGACCTCTGTTGTGCCGGGGTCTATGTACAGCGCGAGATCCTGGTTCTCGGCAACCAGTTCGAATCTCGAGGGCACGTCCTCGGCAGTTGCGCTGAACGATGCCGTCAACAACACCGCAGCTAGACATAACCACTTGCTGACGCGGGCGAGTCGACTCATTAGTTCACACATGCCTCCAAGCTGAAGTCCGCACATCCTAGCGGAACAGGATCTCCCTGTACACGCTTTTCGCGAACACATACGCCTGATTCAGAAGAGAGAAGAACAAGATGGCCAGGAACAACACCGCCGTCATTCCCGCGACTATCAGCACGCATGTGAAGGCCGTCTTGGTTGTATCGTACTCGTGCGTGACCATTGTCCCTATGAACAGCAACAGCCCGGACCAGAGCGTCGCCATCACTGCCAGCACTGCGATGAAAGGCCCCTCCTCAAGGATCAGGACATTGCTCACTATGGTCACAGGTATGTTCACAATGATCAGCGGAGTCAGTGCAAAGGCCGACGCTATGTATATGTCCCGGAGTGTGCCCTTGCCGGACATGAGTGTGGTCAGGGACCAGTTCACTATGCACCACAGGAAGAACGGCACCAAGACGCTAGCCATCTCGGTCACGATGTTGAGCTTCGTCAGGTCCACCGGGTTGAAGATGAAGCCCAGCGATTGCCTCGTGAAGATGTACCCCAATACCACGAGTCCCAGTATGATGGACGCTGCAGGCACGTTTCCGCGTCTCTCGTACTTCAGGTCCCAGAACGCGTCGTTCGGGTGGAATATCAGGAACAGAGAGTACAAGAGACTCCTTAGCACCCGCTTGACTGTGAGCCTCTGACGCTCCCTATACCTGTATGTCAGTCTGTGGCCCTGTACGGTAGCCAATGTCCTGATCCTCCTCGTCCATCAGCATCCGGTCCAGCTTCGAGAAGACCTCATACCTCACGCACAGGTAGACTGCAAGCAAGCACACAAAGACGAAGAGAACTATGAAGCCGAAGTAATCGGCCGCGACTTCGCGGCGGTAGTGACCATACGCCTCCGAATACCCGGCTCTGTCATTGCCGAGTTTGAAATAGTCCATGGCCTCACGGAATCTGTCCTGTCCCAGCAGTGACTGGCCGATCCCCTGATATGCCAGATCACAATTGGCGTCCATCTCCAGCACGCGTTCCCACAGTCTCGTCGACTCGTCATACTTCCCCGAGCCGTAACACTCGATCGCCGACAGAATCGCGTTTGCGTATTCAGTCGGCCGAAACACCTTCACGCATTTCGCACCGCTGTCGAGCACCACGATCTCCCGCCCTATGGTGTCGATTGCCACCGGGTTGCTGAACGCGTCCCTGTAATCGCCGGTGTTGCCGAACACGAAGAGCAGATTCCCCTGGCCGTCGTATGTGAAGACACGGCCTCTCTTCCCGTCCAGTGCGGAGTACACATCGTTTTCCCTGGCGGCTATGTCCACGAAGATCGACGGCCCCCAGACAGAGGCTCTCGTCCACTGCGGCGGGAACGCGACATCGCCGATCGGCGGATGGAAGCCCTGTCTCCTTAGGACATCCTCTCCGCTGGGATTGAGGCGCCTTATCGCGTCGTATCGCCCTGAATCGCCGGGCGGAACCGTCGCATAGATGAACCCGATCTCGTCCAGATCTATGCTAGTGAACTCAGTCGGGAGAAAGAGCCCCATGCGCTCACGCTGTCTCTTCGTCGCGATCTTGCGCCATATGTAGTCGGCAAGACTCGGCCTGACCTGCGGCGCTCCGATGAAGCCCTTGAAATTGCCGTCGACATCGAACTCCAGCAGGCCCTCATACTGGTCTGTGGCCAGAACGTATGTCCTGCGAGCCTGGTCCACCACCACCTTGGCAGGGCGGTACACGAACCCGGCTGGTATCAGGCCTTCGATGTCCGTCTGAGGCCTGCCGATCTGCCGGACAAACCGTCCCTCTTGATCCAAAACCACCACTCTCTCATCGCCCTGGCAGGCGACATATATGTGGCCCTCTGCAGTGACGAACAACCCGAGAGGCCTGTTGAGCTTCTCCTTCACACCGTCTCTCTCGAAGTCCTTGATCACGCGAATGACGTTCCAGTCTTCGTCCAAGCAGATGATCCGGCTGTTGCCTGTGTCCAGCAAAAAGATGCCTAGCCCCTCGCGGACGAATATGTCCATGGGCTCCTTGAGCGCTCCGACGCCGAGGTCATTGCCTGTGATGACTCGCTTGAGGATATATGCCTGCGGACTGGGCACTGCCTCGCCCCAGAAGTCGTAGTTGTAGTTCCTGTACTGGACAGCGCCGGCGGGGACGCACACAACCCAGGCACAAGCTATGATAATTGCTGTTATACAGGCGACCTTCGGTCTCAAGCCAGTCTCCTCCGTCTCTGAGCTAGTCGATTCCAGATGTCGTCATGGTCTCAATGATGTTGCTCTGGTTGTAGACGAAGACAGCTATCGGTATGATGATCATAATGAGTCCTGCAGCCGCTCCGACGCCTGCTCTCGCCAGTCCTGCCGAGGAAATCTGCTGCAGTGCGTACGGCAGAGTCTTGAGCGCCTCCTTGTAGATGAACCTGCCGCCTGAATCACCCCACAGCGCCTGGAACGACAGGATGATGAGAGTGAGCCAGGCCGGACGCACCATTGGCATGACCACGCTCCACCACGTCCTGAACTCGCCCGCGCCGTCTATCCTGGCCGCCTCTAGAAGTTCGTCCGGCACCTGGACCATGAACTTGCTCATGAGGAAAAACCCGAGGCTCGCACCCCACGCGGGCACGATCATGGAGAAGTGCGTGTTGATCCACCCGAGCTTCGACATGATGATGTAGTTCGGCACTGCAGTGACCTGGTAAGCGAACATCAGAGACAGCAGGACGATTTCGGAGAACAGCTTCGATCCAGGGAAGATATGCTTCGAGATCGAGTACGCGCCCATCGAGGCTATGATCACGTGTCCTGCAGTCCCGAGACCTGTGATGAGCAAGGTGTTCGATATGTACCGGGAGAAGGGCACCCACGACTGCCCCATCAGCACGAAGAGGTCCTTGAAGTTGTCGAGGGTGGGGTTCCTCACAAAGAACTGAGGCGGGAACAGAAAGAGCTCGTTCAGGGGTTTGAACGCATTGCAGACCGCGTACACGAGAGGCAGTGCCATGAACGCAGCACTGACTGCAAGTATGGAGAAAATGAAGAGATCGCCTCCAGCGGAGCGGTTCAGCTTTCTCTCCCTCAACCTGAATGCCATGCCACCCATCTCCCGTCAAACAGGCCGCAGAAGCGACTAACCCATTTTCCTCAGAAGATACTGCACGACCCTCTGTGCAAGGACCATAGCGAAGAACAGGACGGTCGCTATGGCGCTTGCGTACCCCATCTCAAACCTGACGCTGCCGTAGTCTATGAGGTGCGTCACCACAGTCCTGGCCGCGTAATCTGTGCTTGGGAAACCGGCCAAGGCAATAGTAACCCCTGCGACGGAGAACGACTGAGTGATCGAGATTACAGCGCCGAACATCAGCTGCGGCCTCATGGAAGGCAAGGTGATGAACCAGAGTTCCTGCCACCTGTTCTTGACTCCGTCGATCGCGCCGGCCTCAAACAGGGATTTGTCTATTCCCTGCAGACCGGCTATGAACACCAGGAAGCTCGTTCCGAGGCTCAGCCACAGCACGATGAGGATGATGACGCCCATCATGTACCGTGGATCCTGCAGCCACTGGATCGGCTCTGTGGTTATCCCAAATCTCATCAGAAACCCGTTGGCCAGGCCGTATGAGTCGCCACTGAAGATGATGGTCCAGATCAGGAACAGATTGCCCGATATGGACGGAGCGTAGAAGAGAAGCGTAAGAAACGCCCTCAGCTTCGGCTTGAGTTCGTTTATCATCCACGCGAAGATCAGGCACGCGAAATAGCTCACAGGTCCGGTGATGGAGGCAAACACGAACGTGTTCTTGAGTGCGATCAGGAATACGTCGTCGGCCAGGAACAGCCTGATGTAGTTGGCCCAGCCCACCCAGACCGGCGGCTGGAGCATGTTGTAGTGGGTGAAGCTCAGGAAAATCGACATGATCACCGGCAGAACCGTGAAGACGAAGAATACGGTGGCGAACGGGGCAAGCAGAAGGTAGTTCGCCTTGTTGATCTTGATCTGGCGCCACAAGGCTGCGAGCCGCCCCCTCTTTGGGATCGGACTCAGCTCTGCGTGTCTGCCGAGCGCTTGTGTCATCGGTATCCTCCACCGTTCCTTTCGCCGAACCGGCAAACCGGCGCCGGCTTCCGGGTGCCTATCTGCCGGTTTTCAGGGTGCCCTCTTCGCTGGCTTTCAGGACGCTCTCTATGTCGGTCTCCAGCCCGAACTCCTTCCGCTTCAGCTCGAGTTCTTCGTCTATGACCCTGACGTAGTCAAGCAGTGTCTTCCTCGCCTCTTTCTTCTGGTACACGACCTTTCGGAAAGCGTTGTCCAGGTGTCTGCCTGTCATGTAGCCTCCCGGCACCTCGGGGACGCCTTTGACGTACTGCCACTGTTCGTTTAGCTTCCGCAGCTCATCCACAGTCCACGGAAGGCTCGTCAGCGCCTCAACGTTTGCAGTCGAATACCTGGCAGCCGGCCCCAGGAGACTCTCCAGCTCTCTCCCGTACCGAACCTGAGTCTCTGTACTCGTCCACCACTTGAGAAACTCCCAGGCTGCTTCCTTGTCTTCTGCGTGCGAGAGAATGATGCAGCCAGCGCCTCCGAGCTCGCAGCTGGCGGGGACTGTGCGGTCGATCGTGCCGTCTGCACGCACTGTCCCGGGCACGAGCGTGAAGTCCCACCGCCCCTTGATCTCAGGAGCAAAGACGGAGAGGAAGTTGTACAGCCCGTAGTTGTCGATCAGAATCGGCATCTCGCCAATCCTGAACCGGTTGGCAGCGTCATATTGCAGGGGAAGCTTGTATAGCTCGTATAGGTTGGTCCAGAGCCTGAAGGCGGCTACCGACTCCTCGGAGTCCAGCGCAGATGCAACTCCGTCGGGCAGGTAGAGTTCTCCGCCCCGCTGGTAGAGGAATATGAGGAACGTGAGCACGCCCCTGTGAACAGCCAGGCTGCCTGCGCCCGAAGTCGCCATGCCGATGTCATACGCGTTGAAGCTGCGCCTCAACCTCTCGTCGGAGACCGGAAGGCCGAACTCCATGTACCGCTTTTGCAGTTCGGGAATGATCTTGATCACATCGTCCCAGGTCTGGGGGACCTCTAGTCCCAGCTCCTGCAGTATGTCCTTCCTGTAGAACAGCACGGGGAACTGCTGCTGCTCAGGCAGGGCATAGACGCTGTCTCTGAACGTGAAGGGCACGAACGAGCTCTCCATGAAGCGTTCCTTCACGTCGTGGAAGTCAGTGAATCGCGTAAGGTCCACCACTGCGCCTCTCAGGGCAAGGTTCATCGGGTCGGAAGTGGGCACGCCCAGGGCGACATCAGGTCCTCTCCCCGCGAGTGTGGCCGGCAGAAGCACACCCATGTTCACCAGTTCCAGATTGACCGGGATCCCAGTGGACGGCGTAAACGTGTCCTCGATCATCATCTTCAGCTGCTGCGCCTGATCGCGGCCTGATGACATCCAGACAGTGAGGGGCTTGCGCTCGAAGTACTCAGGGTCAGATGGGTCGTAGACGTTTCCGACCTGCTCGTAGTCAAATACATAGGATCCGAAGTACGCCTTTATCTCGTGAAGGGCAAGCTCCCAGATCGAAGGGGTTGTGCGCGGCATCTTGCTTCCGGGCGACGCAACGATTATGTAGTCCAATTGCAGAGGCTGCTCGCAGGTCTGCAGTATCCAGGTGCCAAGCGCACCTATGTTGTCCCTGTATTCGCTCAGTCTGCGAGGAATCGTATCGGGTCTATCCGCCATGTTGTTGAGCTGCCAGGCGAGTTGATCGAGTACGGCTATGTGATCTCCTCTCTGACCCGTGTATTCCACAAGCTCCTTGGACAGCCCGGCGATGACTGCGCTCTGTACCTTGAGGTTCTCTATCACCTTTGGAACCCGCTTCTCCAGCCTGTAGTCTCTGAGGGGGTCGGGTGCAGCGGATGTGACCGCGAGAATGCTCCTGTACATCCTGTTGATCTCGTAAAGCGACTCCTCGGTCCGCCGCACGATGTCCGCCAGGTCGCCCAGAACCACCTCGAGCTTCAGCTCGTGCTTGCCCGCTGTAAGATAGAAGAGGTACGGTTCGCCCCTCTCCTCCACTCCCAGCACCTTCATGTCGTACATCGTGGTGTATCTGAACCTGACGGCATCGGCCTCTGCGAACGGAACCTTGCCGTCTATGAGGAGCCTCCTGTTGCTGTAGGTGCCCCTGCGCAGGTTCTGCTTGGACTTGAGTGCGATTATGTAGAGTCCGTCTTCCGGAACTTCGAACTCCCACGAAACCCATTGCCCTGGTCGCTGCCAGCTGTAGCCACCTATTGAGTTGAGCCGGATCTGGACTGGGTGGTAGGGTTCGAGGCTCGGATCTCCCTTGTCATGCACCGGATAGAGAGTCTGCTCGGATTTATACTTGGTGTCCTCTGCCTGTATCTTGAGGAAGAAGTCCTTCGCCGGCTGGTATCCAGCCTGAGCGTACGATGCAAGGAGCTCATCGTAGGAAGGCGGCCGCTCTGCCTGGAACAGCTTGATCTCTCCGAGCACCATCGGCTCCTTCTGAGAGATCAGCCTGATCCTGTTGACTCCGGCCCTGAAGTAGAAGAGGTAGGGGTCCATATAATAACCCATGTGATCGCGGAGCATGGCTTCCTGCCATATGGGCTCTTCGGCGAGCGGCGCCCGGATCTGATTCCCCCTGTTGTCGACCCGAGGCTTGCCTGCGTCCACCCAGACCCTGGGGAACGACAGGTGCCTTGCACCGAAGAATGGGATCTCGCCGTTGATCTCAATCTGTCTCTGGATGTCACTGTTGTTCCCCTCGACAGGGAAATAGACGATCCCTATGTTGTAGAGGCCTTCCGCGGGGACATCGACTTCCCACTCGACGAAGCCGTATTCGTCCGTCCAGAGAGACTGCCCAGGCCGGCCCTCGAAGTTCTCCAGGGTTGCGATGCTCATGTCAGTCGCCGCGTAGCCTGTCAGAGGTACAAGGATCTCGATAGCTGGTCTTTCCGCGCCTTGGTGCTTCGACAGGTATTCAGAATACTCGATCTCGACATCGAAGTCAGCCGTTGCAGCCACAGCTGCGGGTGAAGGAGAGAAGAGGCAGGTGACACATATCCACGCAAGCACGACGCAGCCCGCGCAGATTGGCTTCCATTTGGAGGGGAACATGAACGCCAACAATCGCATCATCCAACCGGCTCCTCTCGTGAAACGAGCCTTTGGTGTATCTTTCTGCGACTATGCTGCGTCTAGAGCCATGGCAGAGAGACAAGCGACTATGGTTGGGACACCGAACCCCGAATCACCAGTTCAACTGCTAACGTATGCTTGACGGGCCGCTTGACCGACCCGGTCATCAGTTCATCCAAACGCTTTCCAGCAAGATAGCCCATCTCCCACTTGAAGTTCCTGACAGTAGTCAGCGGCGGCGACAGGTGCTGGACCATCTCGATGTCGTCGTAGCCGGCTATCGAGAGATCGTCAGGCACCGCCCGCCCCAGCTGCTGAGCAGCCCTCAGTGCGCCGATGGCCAGGAGGTCGATTGCTGCAAAGATGGCAGTGGGACTGGGTCTGCAGTTGCTCAGAATGTCAATGGTCATCTGCTCGCCTTCGGGCATGCCGTGGTAGGATTCTGAGATCCGCACCAGGCTTTCGTCATATGGAATGCCAGCCTTGGCCAGCGAATCCTTGTATCCCGCGTAGCGATCTGCTAGCGACTTGTGCCTGAGGGGTCCGCAGATGAACGCAATCCGTCTATGACCAAGTCCGATCAGATAGTCGGTCATTTCGACTGCCCCCAAGTAGTCTTCGTTGAGAATGCAGTCGAGTTTGTCGGCCCACAAGTCCCTGTCGAGCAAGACCATTGGGATGCCCAAGTCGCGCAGCCTCAGAATGAAGTCTCGACTGACTTCGTATCCAATGATCAACAGTCCGCCCAGCCGCTGCTTCTCCGACAATGAAACAATTGATCTGAGATCCTGGTCGGCCTGGTCTGTCAGTGATCGTATCAGTACATCGTGGTTGCGCTCTCGGAGGCTCTGCTCGACGCCTGCCATGACCTCGGCATAAAAGGGCGTAGAAGTCAGCGACTCAAAGAACCTGTTACTAAAGACGATACCCACTGCCTTGCCCGTACCCTGCTGTCTTCTGTAACTTCGCGGCTTGTAGTTCATCATGGACGCAGTCTCGAGGACCCTGTTTCTCGTCTCAGGGGACACTCGGGCGCTGTTGTTGAAGACTCTTGATACAGTGGCAGTCGAGACACTCGCCTGCTTAGCTACGTCTTCGATAGTGACGGCCATCTCCTATCCCTTCATACCGCTGGGCCTTAGAGAGCCGGGAAATCACGAATCCTGCGATTGCAATTTTCGATGTGGAATGTAACATTCCTCCTTTCTTCATGAAAGTGAGTACGAGACTTACCATCCAGGTCATTTGACCATTGGCGTCGAATAATAGTGTGTGGGCGACCCAGCAGCAAACCACACGGCAGCAGCCGCCCGGCGCCGTTCACAAGTAACACTTCGTCAGGAGGCTTCGAGAATGGGACAAATACCAATTGCGCTGCAGCTTTACACAGTGAGACGCGATCTGGCCAACGACTTCAAAGGGACATTGGAGCAGGTCAAGAGCATGGGCTACGAAGGCATCGAGTTTGCCGGACTGCATGATCACGGCATCGATGAGATCAAGCAGCTCCTTGACGACCTAGGACTTGTCCCTGTATCCGCTCATGTGCCGTTTGACGAGATGATGTCGGATCCTGACAAGGTCCTGGGGCAGTACGCCAAGCTTGGATGCAGCTATATCGCCATTCCTTACATGACAGAGGAAAACCGTCCCGGCAAACCTGGCTTTGATCAGGTCATCGAGTCGATCAAGATGCTCGGAAGAGTGGCCAAAGAGAAGG
>JAAYAB010000043.1 GCA_012719595.1 Bacillota bacterium | reverse complement strand
TTGGGCGACGCGACAAGTGAGAAACGTCCGCAGCAGCAACGCATGCGCTGGAGTTGCGAGCCTTTTCATTGAGATCGGCAACGCGGCGAACCTCTTCCCATCGCGAGGTTTTTCTCAGAGACTAGTCACACGACGGAGGGATGCACATGCTGAAGACAAAGCTGATTCACCCCGACATCTTGAGGAGCTTGGGAGCTGCCGGACACGGGTCAAGGGTATTGATTGCTGATGGCAACTACCCGTTCACGACTGCCACGAATCCGGCGGCTGACATAGTGTTTCTCAATCTGTCGCCAGGCATAGTGAAGGTAACCGAAGTGCTCGACGCGGTGCTGAGTGCGGTGCCAGTCG
The DNA here is from genome assembly GCA_012719595.1 of Bacillota bacterium. GTDB lineage: Bacteria > Bacillota > DTU014 > DTU014 > DTU014 > JAAYAB01. Next base: position 1,687 of record JAAYAB010000043.1, on the reverse strand, counting down.
AGGCAGCACACGTCATGAGGCCGGACGAGAGTGGGGAGGCGCCTATATTCTCGGAGTTCAGAGCACTCCTGGGAAGCGACGTGCCTCTTCAGCCCCTCGCCCGACATGACTTCTACGACGCAGCCAGACATCCGAATCTCGCTCTCGCAATAGCTACTGGTGATCAGCGCTGGTACGCGAACATATTGTTGACCATAGGCGCAGTTTCGGAATCCCAAGGATAAGCCGCTCTGGGCGCCCAAAGAAGTAGCTTGCGGAGACACACTGACGAAGCTGAGATTGCTCAACTTTTTGTACGAGGCGTGCCATGCGGCTGTGTTGAGGTGCGTGCCCTGGATCGATGACTTGGACGAAGACGAGCACACAGCGCTGGATGAAGTTCTGGCACGCCTGCTCGAGACAGAAGTCGCAGATCTGATCGGCTTGTTCGCTCATTCGCTGAGGGTATAGTCGTGAGTCTTGGTGATCGTCTCGCACATTTGTGCAGCTGACGTCCTCGCACGTCTTATGGGCGGACGTGAGATCTCGTCCGCCCACAAGACGCGGGTCTTGGCCCGGATCCGGAAAACGCATTCATGAGCACCAGTCAAGCCTGTCTCTAGCACTTCTGCCTCGGCAGGTTCTCCGAGGATTGCCGACCAGACCTGCTCGAGGTAGCCTCCTGAACACTCGCAATAGCCGGCTGGAGCGTCAGCTTTTCTCGGAAGATGCCGCATCACAGGGCAGAAGCATCTCTTGCATCCCTTTGCGTCGCGCGGGCCCTATGGTAGCCGACAGCCTTTTTGCTGTTAACGCTGGCTTCGTCTTGACCCTCTACTGGTAGACTTTCCAATGTATATAAATAAATGGTATCATTGAAGTAGAACTGGGAGTGAACTCCTTGGGCACGGTAGATCGCCCGGGACGAGTCTAGCCACAACGCGAAGTCGTGGGGAACGGGGGTGCGGAACTGAACAAGGACGTCGTCAAGCAGGCCAGGAAGATGGACTCCATGAAAACTGACCGTGACCGAGGCATGTTCGGGCTCCCGGTGCTCGTCAAGGACAACATCGATGTTGCCGGGCTGCATACCACCGCGGGCAGTCTTGCTCTCGCAGACAACATTGCCGAGAGGGATGCTCCGATCATCGCAAACCTGCGCCGCAACGGCGCGCTGATACTGGGAAAGACGAACATGACCGAGTTCGCGAACTATACAACCCAGGGTATGCCCGGAGGGTTTAGCTCGCGCGGCGGTCAGGTGAAGAACGCTTATGGCCGCAACAAGGGTCCCAGTGGATCCAGTTCCGGTTCGGCTGTTGCCATGTCAGCAGGATTTTGTTCTGCCGCGATTGGCACAGATACGTCGTTCTCGATCGTCGGCTGCGTCACTGAGGACGGCGTTACTGGGCTCAAGCCTGCCCACGGGTCTTTGTCTTCGGATGAGATCATACCGATTGCCAGAACCCTCGACAGTGCGGGCCCGATCACCCGTGACTTGGGTGATGCACTGCTGGTGTATTCGTGCATGAGAGATAAGTCTCTGCCGCCGGTTGAACCCATGGCACCCGATGGCATCCATCTGGCAGTCAACAGCTTTCAAAAAGATCAGGTTTCTGAAGTACAACTCGGCAAACATGCTTCTGTGCTCCATCGACTACTACGAAGCACATCCGGAGCACATGAAGTACGGCATCACATACCTGCG
>JAAYAB010000257.1 GCA_012719595.1 Bacillota bacterium | reverse complement strand
GAACAAGTATACGACCTAGGCTGTCAATGGCTGTTTGCTTCTGACCCACGGTCGGAACGGAATTGACCCACCTCAGATGGTATGATTAGTGCCACGCGTCAAGAGTCTTTCTGCATACGGCTCAGCTACCGTCTGGGCGCAGATCGAGTGCCGGAGGGAGGGTATGGGATTCATGGAGGTGAGCCGGCGCCATGAGTATGACATGGGGACTGCGTCCTAAAGTCCCCTCGCAGGATCGATAGACTCAGTGAACTCTTCTCGCCCCTTCTTCGTCTAACTGTGTGAAAGTCGACCTCATAGGAAGGGAGCGAAGTTGGGCGTGAGACAGATCACCAGGGTAAGTGTCATATTGGCGCTATCGCTGTTGGTGGTCGGCAGCGTGGTGGCCTCCGCGGCCGGCTTCATGGGACGAGGCCAAGTAGGTTCTGGCGGTTTGGGGACAGTGCTCAGTGGACGCGTTGATGGCCTAGACCTGACGGTAGAGCAGCAACAGGAGATACTGAAGATCCGGAGAGAACACTCTCCACAAATCCTGGATCTCCAGCTTGAACTCCAGCAGAAGATGCTCGAGCTTCAGCAGCTCTGGAATGCGGAAGAGCTAGATGAGGAAGCCATCGCACAGAAAGCTGGAGAAGTGGCTGCACTAAGGGTCAGGCTGAGAAAGGCGCAAGAGGCTCTAGCAGAAAAGACGAGGCAGGTTCTCACTCCGGAACAGCTGGAGAAGCCCGAAGAGCCGACCGGGCGCCCGATTCGCAGATTCCTCGTTCGCGAACATTTGCCGCAGCGGATGAAGAGAGACCGCGTCTTGGAGCGTCCGGGCACTATACGTCGGGAAGTTGAGCGCGGTATACGCATCCCAGATATGTCCGATTTGCAGGATCTCGTAGATCGGATCAGAGATAGGCTAGGGATCAACTCCGACGATCAGATTGGCGGCCGTTTTCCGCTCTGGTTCGGTCATAGGCTCTAGAGACGCGAGCGGCCACTGCGTTGCCCCAGACTGCAGTGAAGCGCAGTTCAGCCCAAGTCATACATAGGCATCGGACTGACAACACTTGTGCAGACCTCTGCTTTGACGGCTCCTACCAGCTTAGGCTGGCGGGAGCCGTTGCGCGAGAGGACCTGTGTGCGGATCATGCGTGCAGATGGCTTCATACCTACGGTGCGGACGGTCTTGATCGAATGCGCGACGAGTTGATTGGCGCGATAATCGCTGTACTCCAAGGCAATGAGCTGGAGGTCGTCGAGCATGCCACTAGACTCTCCCGGTCCGGCTTTCATCCATCCACAACCAGTGGTACAGTGTGGGCATAGGCCAGCGACGCTATGGGATCCACCTCATGCGATCGACCGCTTCTGGATCGCACTCGACGGTCTGCACTCAACTGGCTGCATTCGATGGGTTGCACTCATCGGACCGCACTCAGCGGCCCATCGGCTAAGGCCTAGCCTGCACCGCATCGATCTAGGCGATATGGGGGTGCCTCATGAAACGCATTCTGAACATATCCGATTCCCTGTCTGTCGCCGTGCATGGCCTTGTTTGCTTGGGCATGGATCCCTCGTGGTTCACTGCGTGGACAAGATCGCCGCTGTTACTGGGCTGTCTAGAGACCATATGTCGAAGGTGCTCCAGCGGCTGTCGCGTGTAGGCATTGTAAGGTCTGTCAGAGGGCCGGGCGGAGGATTCCAAGTAGTCGCTCGTCCTGACCAGATCAGACTCATTGATGTGTATGAGGCCATTGAGGGGCCGTTCGCACCTGCCAGCGGAAGGAAGTGTGATCACGAGTGTGCGTTTTCCACCTGTCCGTTTGGGAGGATCGTGAACAGGGTCACGAATGAAGTGGGAGACTACCTGGCTTCGACTACACTTGCTGACTTGATAGAGCAGTCCATGGCTGCATCTGAGACTGGGGAGCCTTAGTCGTTGATTGGGGTACGTACTCCCGTTTTTTCGAGGTGTAGGTCTTGTTTTCTCTCTATGGTACGTTCTTACTCCAGATCGCGCCGTGTGACTCAAAAACAGGAATGTAGGCACTGGTATTCCTACTTATCCGCTCGGGTTGGTTATAAAGGTTGTTTGACAGTTCAGAAAAGCACACATATACTAACTACATTCACAGCAACCCGAGCAGTAGACGTCTTGTTGGCCGTGGCGTCTGGTCAGCCATAGTGTCTTGTTGGATGCAACGCCTTGTTTGAGGTGATGTGACCATGAGTAGCAGTGGACGGGGCGTTCAAATACTCACTGCGGCTTTCGTGCTGCTGTTGATTGCGTCTCTGATGATTTCCTACCTCTATTCGAGGAGCATCCTGCAGGAAGAGCTCTTCGACGTGGCGCAGATGAACGCTCACCACAGCGCCGCAATGGTCACCCACTGGCTCGAGAGCCTGACTGATCGTCTGTACGACTTGGCCGGCCTGCCCGAGATACAGAGCATGGACTGGCAGAGACAACGACCTCTGCTCGAGACGCATACTGCCGTCGGCCGCGATTGGCTCGCAATCGGGATCGTTGACAGCGGCGGTGTGGTCACTGCTACATCGACAATCCCTCCCGGCATCTCTGAGGCCGTCCGCAACGATGTCGCGCTCGAGGGGCGGGTTGTGTATTACGACCCAGTCCGTTTGCCTGACACCGGTGATCTAGTAGCGGTTGTGGCTGTTCCGATCTTCGTGGGCGGTAGTTCGCTCGTTGCTCAGAGCGGTCCACTCGCTTCTGACGGCAGTTCGCCCATCGTCGGCAGCGGTGCCGTCGCTACGGACGGCGGTCCCGTCGCTACGGTCGGCGGTGCCGTCGCTACGGACGGCGGTCCCGTCGCCGCGGACAGCGGTCGCTCTGTCGCTGACGGTAGTCCACTAGTCGTTCTCAGCAGTCCTCAGCCTGTAGGGGCAGTCATTGGCCTCGCGTCCCTCGACTACCTGCAGACCGTGATTTCAGATATGCACATCGGCGACACCGGGTATGGCTGGATCATCGACAGCGAAAAGAGGACCGTCGCTCATCCAGTCGCTGAGTTCCTCGGAAACACGGATATCCTGTCTGGCGGCCAGGGGGACGCCCGGCTGTCGGAGATCGCCGACCGGATGTCCAAGGGAGAGCAGGGGATCGGGTTCTACCAGTTTATGGGGGCGCACAAGATGGCGGCCTACGCTCCTATTGAACTCACCGGATGGTCCATCCTCAGCTCCGCAGAGCTCCATGAAGCAT
>JAAYAB010000256.1 GCA_012719595.1 Bacillota bacterium | reverse complement strand
CGCCGTCAGGGGCGATTCCTCGTGCGATAACCTCTGCAGACGAGACAGTGACACCTGTGGAAGACCGAGTGCTCCGATACCTCATTGGATCTTCTCCGTGGACCCTCTCCGTCGAGCTCACTTCGCCAGCTTTGAGAGGAGATGCTCCGGCAGGCTGTCAATAGGCACTCTGTCCTGCTCCATGCTGTCGCGGTCCCTCACTGTGACGCACCGATCCTCGAGCGAATCGAAGTCAAACGTAATGCAGTAAGGGGTGCCGATCTCATCCTGTCTCCTGTAACGACGGCCTATGCTGCCAGAATCGTCGAAATCGCAGACGAAGTGCCCGAGGAGCTGACGGTACAGATTGTACGCATCTTCAGAGAGCTTCTTGGACAGAGGCAGGACCGCTGCCTTGATCGGAGCCAACGAGCGATGGAGCCTGAGGACCGTTCTGGTCTCGCCTTCCTCGAGCGTCTCTTCATGGTACGCGTCGCAGAGGAACGCGAGCGCCAGCCTTTCGACCCCAACGGCGGGCTCGACGCAGTACGGCAAATACTTCTGACCTGTGATCGGATCGAGATAGGACATGTCCTCTCCGGAGAACTTGGCGTGCTGCGACAGATCATAGTCGGTTCTGTCAGCGATCCCCCAGAGCTCGCCCCACCCGAACGGGAAGCGGTACTCGATGTCCGCGGTCGCTCTGCTGTAGTGCGACAGCTCCTCAGTCGCGTGGTCCCTTATCCTGAGGTTCTCCGGCTTCAGGCCCAGAGCGAGCAGGAAATCCATGCAGAACTGCTTCCAGTAGGCGAACCACTCCAGGTCGGTCCCAGGCTCGCAGAAGAACTCGAGTTCCATCTGCTCGAACTCGCGGGTTCGGAAGATGAAGTTGCCCGGCGTGATCTCATTGCGGAACGACTTCCCTACCTGGCCTATCCCGAACGGGATCTTCCTCCTCGTGGTCCGCTGAACGTTCTTGAAGTTCACAAACATACCCTGGGCCGTCTCCGGCCTGAGATATATCTCGGACTTGGAATCCTCGGTCACGCCCTGGAATGTCTTGAACATCATGTTGAACTGCCTGACATCCGTGAAGTCTTTCGATCCGCAAACAGGACACTTGAGGCCGTTCTCGACTATGTAGTCGCGCATCCGATCAGGCGTCCATCCATCGACACGCAGACGCTCCCGTTCCTCATCGCTAAGAGCATCTTTGATGATCTGATCAGCTCTGAAGCGGGACTTGCACGTTCGGCAGTCCATCAGCGGGTCCGTGAAGTTGCTGAGATGGCCGGAGGCCTCCCACGTCCTCGGATTCATCAGTATCGCAGACTCGATACCGACGTTATACTCGCTACCGTGAATAAACGCTCTCCACCAGGCTTCCTTGATGTTACGCTTGAGCTCGACTCCAAGCGGTCCGAAGTCCCACGCGTTGGCCAGACCGCCATAGATCTCACTGCCTGGATAGACGTACCCTCGCACCTTGCACAAGTTCACTAGAGCTTCCATGCTCGTTGCAGCCAATTCACTCGCCCTCTCGATCGTCCATGCATTCTCGGAATCATAATACCAGACCCGCACCTGTTGTCAACAATCTCGCAGCAACAGAGGGTTGAGGAAATGCGGCAGGCGGAAAGCGGGCGCCGCCTAGCCTGTGACAGGCCCGGCGCTCGCGATCTCCGCTGGAACGCCCTTGAACTTGCTGAAGTTTGCAGCGAATTGCCTGGCCAGCGCCAGAGCCGCCTCATCGTAAGCACTCGCGTCGCTCCAGGTGTTCCTTGGGTCGAGGATCTCCGAGGGGACCTCCGGCACGTTCCGAGGCACGAGGACGCCAAATACGGGGTGCGGCACGTACTCCACGCCGTTCAGCTTGCCGGTGAGCGCTGCAGACACCATTGCTCTGGTGTACGCGATCTTGATGCGCGCTCCCACGCCGTACGGTCCACCCGACCAGCCGGTGTTCACCAGGTATACCTGCGAACCGTGTCTGTCTATCCGTTCGCCCAGCATCTTGGCGTACACCGACGCGGGAAGAGGCAGGAACGGCGCAGCGAAGCACGTGGAAAATGTCGCCTGTGGTTCGGTCACTCCCCGCTCGGTTCCCGCAAGTTTGCTTGTATAGCCCGAGGTGAAGTGATACATCGCCTGGTTCTTCGTGAGCTTGGCAATAGGCGGAAGGACGCCGTACGCGTCAGCAGTCAGGAAGAGGATCGTCTTCGGGTGTCCTCCAGCGCCCGGTATGACGCAGTTGGGGATGTACTCCACAGGGT
>JAAYAB010000042.1 GCA_012719595.1 Bacillota bacterium | reverse complement strand
TTCCTCATGTACCTCTTCCTCCCTAAGCTATTTGAGTGCTCTCTAGCCGATTATACCACCTTTGCCCTATGTCATTCAACGTGCGTACAGGCAAGATCTCAAGGCCAATCGGCGTGTCAGAGCGCGTGTATGCACGCATATTCTAGGAGTGCGAGACCTTCAGTGTTCTCGCCGACTGGAGGGTGAGAGATATGGGCATGATCGGCTCGGAAAACGAACGTGCAGCCGAATTCCGCAGCAAACTCCTGAGAGCGGTGCGGGAGGTAGCTGACGCGTATGACCTGTTTCTGATTTTGGTGCTTCTCTTGCAGGCTAACCGCGATAGCAAACCTGGCGGCAAGAAATCCGCTCAGCCGTTGTCGGCTCTGATGTCCAGTCCGTTCGTCCTTTTTCTCGTCCTGGTCCTATTGACGCTTGCGTTCGACAATTCGTAGACATAGGTTAGGCACGTCCGAAAGCGACTCACAAAAGGCCAGGTGCCGGGCATGTGGCAAAAGGCTCCGTAAGTGCTATAATGGGTGGGGATGCCTTCCCAGCAGCACTCTCGGAGGTGGATGGGTTTGGACAAGTTCGCGCAGGTGATCATAGTCGGAGCCGGACCGTCAGGCATCTTCGCTGCCTTCGAACTGGTTCAGAGTGGCGTCGGAAGCATCGCTATGTTCGAGAAAGGGAAGGGCATTGAAGATCGAGTGTGCCCTCTCGATGCGCAGGCTGCCCATCAGTGCGCCAAATGCGCTGACTGCGCGATTGTGCAAGGATGGGGAGGTGCCGGCTCGTTCTCTGACGGCAAGCTCACTCTGTCGCCGGAGGTTGGCGGGCAGTTGTCTAGCTACGTGGGAGACGAACTAGAGGCGCTGATAGACGAGGTCGATCAGAGATACCTTCAGTTCGGCGCGCCTCCCGAAGTATACGGCACAGGCGATGTCAGCGACATCGCGGATCGAGCGGTAACCGCGGGGCTCCGACTGGTACACTCCAAGATCAGACATCTCGGCACCGGGTACAGCAAAGAGGTTCTGCAGAAGATGTACGGGTATCTCGTCTCGCACGGGGTGACCGTGCATCTGAGGTCAGAGGTCGTTAGGATTCTGACTGACGGGGCGGGCAAGGTGCGGGGAATCAGGACGGCCGCTGGAGAGGAGTTCGGCGCCGAATACGTGATAGTCGCGCCCGGCCGCGGGAACTCCGAGTGGCTGACCCAGGAGGCGAAGAGACTCGGGATTCCCACAGAGGTCAATCCGGTTGACCTTGGCGTCAGGGTCGAAGTGCCCGCAGTTGTAATGCGGGACATCACGGACAGGCTGTACGAGTCGAAGTTCGTGTACTACTCGAAGACCTTTGAGGATCAGGTGCGCACATTCTGCATGTGTCCTAACGGGAAAGTCACCCTGGAGAACAACTCCGGCCTTGTAACCGTGAACGGCCATAGCCACGCCTATGAAAAGACCGAGAACACGAACTTCGCGCTCTTGGTCAGCAAGAAGTTCACCAAGCCGTTTGACGATCCCATCGCCTACGGCAAATACGTGGCCAATTTGGCTAATCTGTTGGGCAGAGGGGTGCTTGTGCAGAGGCTGGGAGATCTGCTGATGGGCAGAAGATCGACCGAGGACCGGCTGAAGAAGGGCACTGTCAAGCCTACCCTGAGAGACGCGGCTCCGGGCGACCTAAGCCTCGTTCTGCCTTACCGGATCCTGACCAGCATACTCGAGATGCTGGAAGCGCTGGATCGGATATCTCCGGGAGTCTACTCCAGAGACACGCTGCTCTACGGGGTGGAGGTCAAGTTCTACTCGTCGAGGCTGAAGTTGACCAAGGAACTGGAGACGACGGTGCGCAACCTGTACGCCATAGGCGACGGAGCCGGGATCACCAGGGGAGTTGTCCAGGCTTCAGCCTCCGGGATCATTGCCTCGAGGAGCATCTTGCAGCGAATAGGGTCCGCTGCGGGCAGCTGACGGACTGGCTGCGGGCAGCCGAAGCGTCCGCCGTGTCACGCCTCAGGCTTTGTGGCGACGAACACGGCGCGCTTGTCCTCTTCTGTGGCTGGCCGGCACTTGCCGTGCGCGTAGTGCCTGACCGACCGAAACCCTGCCTCTTCTAGCATCGAGCAGAGATCGTCGATCGGGTACGCTCTCTCAGTATGGATTTCCGTGAATTTCTCGTATATTCCGTCACCGAGCTCAGGCCTTCTGACGAAGAAAGTGGCGGTGAGCGTCGCAAAGCCGGTCACCGGGTCGTAGCGATTTCCCCATATATACGCAATGTCGCCTTCATCGTCCGCGAAGGAGTTGTTCCCCCAGACATCCCGCAGCGCCGACACTGTGTTGGCGTCGAATACGAACAGGCCGCCCGGGTTCATGTGTCGGAACACCCTGGAGAATACGGACCTGAGATCG
>JAAYAB010000041.1 GCA_012719595.1 Bacillota bacterium | reverse complement strand
TGACCTCCGTTCTGATCTAGGGTCTCCCCGCAGCCTCAGCAGTGCGGAGAGACCCGTCTTGTGAGCATCAGGCTAGAATGGCAGATTGTCGAGGTCGATGTCGTCCTCTTCCATTGGGTTCTCCGACTGCTTGGCAGCATCGGCTTGCTCGATCTGCTCCCAGATCTTCTGCCACTTACCGCTGGCAAATACATCGCACATCTGCTGAAATAGCTTGGATCCGCTCCGAACTCTAGACCAGACAATATGGCCCTGGCCATTCACCAGACCCGGTTTCAGGTATCCAATCACCAGGCTGGCTATCTCGAGATTGGCCCCGGCCTGGTGGACAGTGCTCCAAAACTCGTTGATCTCGCCGGCAGTGGCCTCCTTGAGGCTCGTCGGCTGCGGGTTTGCGAGAACTATCTCAGCGGCCTTCTTCAGACGTTGGCCTTTGGCATTTGATATGAGCCACTTCAGATAGCCCTCGTCAGAGGCGATATCCCTGAGCTTGGTGCCCTTATACTTGCCGAACGTGACTTCAGTGTCGAGAGCCTGGTCGAGGGTCATGTCTGTGGACCTCGTCTGCCCGGCCTTGCTGGTGCCGTTCTCATTGCCATTGCCGTTGGAACTGGTGCGGGGACGGGGGTTCTCAGTCACTTCCTCGAAGTCGACGTCGATCCAGTCCTTGAGATCCTCCATGTCCTGAGTGAACAACCCGGACGATCTCGTGGCTGACATGACAGCGTCCACGAAGGCTCTCTTCTTGGCCATCTTTCTCACTGTGTTCCACAGCGAGAACAGGTCATCGTTCTCAAGTCGATACTGCAGATCGCCGCCCTTGGTCGGGCGAGACACCAACACGCCCTTGTCCAGACCAGCCGGGATTTGATTCGGCCAAGCCCATCGATATCGGTAACGGGCCTCGTAGGTGTTGGCCTCCCCTACACCCTCGGCAACGATCTCACCGCTCCGACGAGAGATCAATTGCACCTTGGCGGCGCAATCGTAGAAGCCCGTGACCCGGTCTTTCTCCTCTCGCTCGATGACCACGTGAATCGAGTATCCGTAGAACTCGCACAGCTTCTCCCCGCCTGACTTGAGCAGCGTAGGTTTGTCCGTGCCGGGGATGATGCCGTAGTCCTGGCCCTCCACCATCACTTCCTTGAAGAACGCCTGCACTAGCTGTAGGCGCTGCTTCATTTCGGTCAGCCGAGCAGCCATCTCCTGAGTCGAGCCGGCTGTCGTGATGTCCAGAGGGCGGTCCTGTGTATCGCGAGCTGGAACAGTTGCGAGCTCAGTCATTCTGCCTCAACCTCCTTTCTCACTTCGTGTCTATCCCTCATCAGTTGAGTGTTGATCCGCTGGGCCTCCTCGACCGAGGAGACCCTCGAAATTGCCAGGCACTCCTCCAGATGCTCACAAGGCTCGCCGGCCATGCACTCGTGACCGCACATCGTCAGTCACCTCTTTCGAAGTTTTGAAGAGCTCCTGGACTTTGCTCCTCCTCGCAGCGGCTCTCGCCACCTGGACCTGTGCTCGATGTGCCATAGCCGTGTATCTCGGGCCGGCCTCGATGGCCGCCTGGTAAGCCTCTTTGAGGTCGGTGGTCCTGACGAAGACGACCTCATCGTCGCCGTCCGGATGGCCATAGCGGTTGACGTGCCCGTAGGCTTCGAATCTGCCCTCATGGAACCGGACGCTCACTCGCATCGTGTAGCCGACGCCGATCCCCTCAACCGGGTATCGCCAGTTGACCCCGAAGTCGACCTCGCCGCCGGCCACGATCAGCCTCTCCCGCCTTGCCCACTCTTCGTCAGGGACATCCATGTTGCCGTCGAAGATCCCGCCGCCGGAGAGTCCATAACAAACCGGGCCGAGGCCTCGCTTGACGCTGACCGGATCCGTGAGCGTTCGCCCGCACCTGGCGCAGTTGGTCACGCCTCTGGCCACCAGTTCGACCGCATCGATCTGCTCCTCAACCTGTTGCTCGAGCGCATTCATCGCTCATTGCCTCCTTGTATCCCCGTCCTACCCTGTGGTAGAATGGGGACAGAGAATCGCTCCATAGTCGTTTCTCGCCGCTGCCCTCAGGAGTGCGGCCTCTTGAGGGCTTTCATATTGTCCGTTCTGCTAATCTGCACCGTATCGCCGACAGCTTGTCCTCTGAGCTCACGGATGATCGTCTTGACAGCCGCTGGCACCTCACGCCGCATCACCGCCAGGAGTTGGCCGGCGGCGAGCCCGCAGAGGAACCACCCGGCTTTTGCGATCTCTGGTATGTCTGTCGTCCCTGCTCCCATCGGCCCTGCATACCTCCCTCACTGATATCCACAGCGTCGTCACAGGCCTTCGCATCAGCACCAGATTTGCCACGCTATCACCTCCGATTCAGCCGGCTCGCTCTACCTGAGTCTCGTCACGCTCGGGCTCCTCGAGGTCTTGCTGCTGACAGTCCTGAGGGGCCCACTTTTGGAGGACGATCTGAAGGGCCTTGACCATGCGGCCCATGTCTGGGCTATAGACTGCCGTGAACTCGATCTGTGGCCGTCTGGGCATCTCAACTCGTCCTCCTTCCGTCCAGTTTCTGCGAACTCAGTAGTCACGCCGCCTTGCCTTGCTTCCTCTGAATCACTGACGCTAGGTTCACTCCCGATGATGCAGCTGCCAACAGCAGACCCTCAATGGCTTGTCCAAGTGCAATATGTATCTCGAGGATCTCCTCGAGGGCTGGGAGCTCGTCCTTGGTCACTCGTCCGTCAGCTGCGATTGCCACGAGAGACTCCATCGTTTTCAGCATCTGAGTCTGATGATGCTGGAGCCTGAGAACGGACGTTGGCAGGTCGGTCTGGAGGACATCAGCCTTCGTGGCCTGTCCGATCGGACAGAGCTCACGGCAGTAGCGGTTGCACAGGGCCGGCTGACCATACACCTCTGAGGCCCGGAGGATCACGTCGGGGGGCACCAACACGCTGCCTTCCTCGTAGCGGATCAGCGTCCTCAGGCCGATTCCGATCCGGTCAGCCGCCTCCTCCTGGGTCATTGGTCTCTTCCCGTCTCTGGCCGTCGAGTGCCTTGCCTCTCTGAGCACTTTGTCACCTCCTTCCAGTCTCAAATGACATGGGGAAGCGTATCTCGAGCTGTTAGTCTGAAGGTGGGATACACTAGGTGTTACGCACTGAGCTCGCTGGTGGCGGCCTGCTCGTCAGGTAGGACCGTAGAGGCCGGAAAAACGGTCTCAACCCGTACACCCAGTACTTTCGCAATGGCGAAGGCCATTGCCATCGAACACCTGCCCCCATTCTCAATCTTTGATATCGTGCTGCGATCGAGGGTCTTGTTCAACACCCGGCTCACTCGATCGGCCAGCTCATCCTGAGTTAGTCCTATGGATTGGCGTAGTTCTCTGAGACACTTGTTCACTGTATCACCTCATCATGTGAACATCCTTCACCACAAGTATATAGTGAATATCTGTCACTGTCAACAATCACTTGTGACTTTTCTTCACATTAATTGAATGCACGTGTGCGAGAGGATATCATGAAAGCGTGAGGATGTGACAAATGGGCACTGTAAATATCCGGATAAGGGAATTGAGAACAGCTTTAGGGATGACTCAGGACTCCCTGGCCAAACGTCTGGGAGTCGACCGCACAACTATCTCGAAATGGGAGAAAGAAGATGGTGCTGAGCCCGATTCAGGCACTATAGTAAGCCTGTCGCACATCTTTGGTGTAAGCACTGACTACCTCCTCGGCCGCACCGACGACCC
>JAAYAB010000255.1 GCA_012719595.1 Bacillota bacterium | reverse complement strand
AGCTCTTGCTGTGACGTATCCCTTCTTCGCATAGAGCCGGTTGAAGTCGTCCACTATTTCATACAAACCCTGCATGTCCAAGGATCTGCCCATGTATTTGGCGGCGATCTGTTCTATTTCCTCGTCGGAGAGAATCTCCGAGGGATCTGTCACGATCTGCTCGACAAGGACTGACAGATTCTGGCCTTGACTCTGGCCATGGCCGTGTACGGTTCCCGGGCCCTGGCTTGGGCCTTGGCTCTGACTCCCTGCTGCAGAAGAAACAGCGGACTCAGCCTCTGGCACCGTTGTCTGTGATCCGGTAGCCGACATGTCAGTATTCGGCGAGTAGCTCGCTACTCCCTCCATCGCTGCCAACACCAGCACGACTAGACACAGAGCTATTGCGGTCAGCAGGGCTTGTGGTCTTCGCGTCATATTGCCACTCAACCTCTCCTATCTCGATCCGCACCCAATAGTCCGCCTTACCCGTCCAACCCTTGGCTCTTGCCTTCATTGACTAATAGGGCCACGCAAGGGCCATCGAGCCAGATGACGAGCCTGACAGCAGGCTCCTAGGCAGACTCGCCGTCCGATTCTTCAGATTCTTCGTCTGATTCCTCGTCGGATTCTTCCTCAGACTCCTCGTCGGATTCCGATCCAGAACCGTCATCGAGCCCGCTGTCAAGTCCGCTACCCGACCCGCCTGGCCCTCCTGTCCTGCCTGATCCGTTCGCCGCCCCCGAGCCAGCCCTGTCCGCGACCTTGAGGACGCTGTTATCATTGGCGAAGCCGTTGATCACGTAGTCGCCGTCGTAGTTGACCACCCTGGCGTCGGTGAGTATGGTCTTCTCCCTTTGCAGAATCAGGTAGAACGGGTCACTCCCGGGCTGAAGCTGGACGTCAGCCACATGCAGCTGCTGCACTTGCCTATCGGCTATCACCGTGTGATATCTGTTGTTTATGTCTGCTCTGGAACTCAGGATCATGCTCTTAAACGCCAGGTCGTCAACCTGCGCATCGATTATGGCCTTATCGACCTCAAGCCGGCTGAACTCCATGCCTACACCTGAGCTGGCGTGCACGATGACCATATCAGCCATACTTCGGCTTCCGCCACCCATGCTGAGCCTGATCGGATTAGTACCCGTGTGGATCAGGTTGGCGAAGTTAATGCTGTCAGCGTTAGCAGTGACCGCTGCGGCAACCTCCGCCGTAACCACATGAAGCGTTCTGCCGATCCCTGTGAGTATGAACCAAGCCTCCGATGCACCTATCCACCTGATCTCAACGTCATGCTGCGTTTCTACCCTGACGGCGCTCGTAGACTCAAGCCGCGCGCTCTGTATGTCGCCTCCCGCCAGCAGGTCTATGCGCCCACTATTGCTGACCATGTAGCTAGAATCAAGGTCGTCGAGCTCCTCAACGTAGATGTCGAGTCCGGCACTAACGTTCGTCTCTCCTCTGCTTGCTGTGCTCACTCTAGTGCCAGTGCCGACATTGCCAACACTGCCATTCTGAGCAGTCAGGATGATGTCGCTCGCCCGTATGTTGGGCCACGTACCGGTTCCGACGCCATTGACTGCGGCTGGAGCTGCTTTGGTGACTGTCTCCCTCAGGATGGAACCGGTCGCTACTAGGTCCACTGCTCCCATGGCGGCTATGACTCGCTTGACACTCAGATCACCGCTGTTAGTGATGAACACGTCTCCGTTGCCTGCCTGCCCGACATTGTTGAGTAGCAGTGCATCTGCGGTGTTGCTCACCACCACATCGCCGCCACCGTGGTTCACTGCATCCAGAGCGCCTACCGTATTTGCCCCGGTCAGGATCTGACCGCCAGTACTCGTCGTGGAGAGCAATGCGGCGTTCTCAATTCGGCCCTCACCTGTCTCTGTGATGCTGCTGCCGGCTGTCAGGTTGACGTTGCCACTCGTCTCTATCCGATCAGCAATGGTGATGTCCTGTACCGCCTGTACCAGCATATCTCCCTCTGCTGTGACGACGGATCCGGCGACCATGACGTCTTCTGCGCTGTCAACAACGATGTCGCCCATGTTTTGGCTGATCCCGCTGATCGTCAGATCTGATGTGTTGACCAGCTCGATATCTCCGCTGCCGAAGTTCGTAGCGAGGAAGGCCCTCACGGTATTCGCTCCAGTCAACGTCTGGCCGCTGTTGCTCTGCGTGCTCAGCAGCACTGCGTTCTCTATCTTGCCAGCGCCAGTCTCCGCAATGATTCCGCCTGCGGTAAGGTCGACGGCGCCTGCAGTCGCTATGCTATCGGCTCCACGCTTGTCTCCTCCAGCCTGCTCGAAGGGCTCGAATATCGCGGCATACCGATCCTCGGAAATGCCTGTGCCTGTGTCGCTCACTGTGACCTCCACCATGCCAGCTACCTCGCGGGCAGAGACCGCCACCACACCCTTATCTGTATACTTCACTGCGTTCCCCACCAGATTGTACATCACCTGCATCAGCCGGTTTTCATCTGCGTCCACCGGAGGCAGCGCCGAATCGACCCGGTTTTCGAGTCTTACCGGCTTCCCAATGGACATCGGCCCGCAGACCTCAAGTGCAAGGCGGGTCACCTGCGCCAAGTCGACTGCACTCTTGTAAAGCACGATGTCCTTGTGCTTCAGTCTTGAGTAGTCCAGTATGTCGTTGATCAGGGCCGAAAGTCTCCTGCCGCTGTTGACCACCAGCGACAGGCGGTGCGTCTGAGTCTCTGTCAGCGGACCTGCTGCGCCGCTGATCACCGACTCCGCCATGTTGATTATCCCATTGAGAGGGGTTCTGAGCTCGTGAGTGCTGTAAGCAAGGAACTCGTCCTTCAGCCTGTCCACTCTGACCAGGGATTCGTTCTTGGCAGCCAGCTCCTCAGACAGCTCCGCCACCGCGTCAAATGCCGAGGAGAACCTGATAGCCAGGAGAGTAGTCTGGCTGAAGAGAAACACGAACATCCCAAGGTGTAGCATGAAAGGCGCGTGGATGATCCCGTTCGCAATCAGAATGTCGTTGACGGCTGAGGCCACCATCGCTATGGTCCCGACGAAGAAGAGCAACGCGCCTTCTCTCCGTTTCCGCAGAGCCCTGAACAGCACTATCAAGAGAACATATAGCAGCATGACTAGAGTAAAGGCTTCATACCAGAGTATAAACTTGGCATATGCCGTCGCGGGAGTGAGTATCACGCCAATGCTGAACACAGCAGCGATGATCCAGCAAGCAATCGTCAGCGCCTTCGAGACGTCCTTCGGATAGAGAAGATATATGAACTGCATGAAAGTGGGAACCGCCAGGTAGAAGGTCAGGTACAAGAGCCTGTAGATTGCGTCCCAACTCAGGTCTGGGATCGCGCGCAGTAGAATGATCTCGTCCGTCAGACTGGATCTTGCAGCTATCAGAATGCACAACAGCGCAAGGAAGAGTGGGGACTTGTCCCTTCTACGCACAAGGTACAGCACCATGTGGTAGAGACCGATGGTCACCAGAGCACCGCAGAGGTAGAGACTGATGGCCATCTGATTCTCGCGACCGGTCCTCGCCTGCTCGGGCGTCCCCAGTTCGACGCCTGTCCACATACCTCCCTTGCTGTGGCTGAAATTGGCGACTTGGACCACTATCTCAATAGGTCCATCATCGTGCATGAAATCGACTATGTGTGGATAGGCCTGCGGCCGGGACTCGTCCCTGTTCCTTCCCACCCGTCCATTTGAGGCGAGCAATTCGCCGTTTACCCATAGGACATACGAGGTCGAAAAGTCGAGGATTTTCAGAGAGAGGAGTCTGTCTGCGGCAGCCGTGTGAACGACCAGTCGGTATGTGGCGAATCCCTCTCCCGTCAGCCCTTTGATCCGGTAGAGCTAGTGGCAAGAGTGAAAGCCAATCTGCGTCGTCGAATGAGGAGACAGATCGAGCCGGGAGCGGTGCTCAGGTTCCCGGGATTGGACATATACACTGCGTCAAGAACTGTCTTGCTTGACGGAGTACCCATCAGTCTCACATCCAAGGAATATGACCTCCTCCTGCTGCTGGCTGGAAATCCTGATCAGGTCTTCTCGCAGGACGAGATCTACCGAAGAGTCTGGCATGCCGACAGCCATGGAGATACAAGAACCGTACTCGTGCACATCAGCAACCTTCGCCACAAACTGACGGCAGCGCGTTCGGGACGTGACTACATCCATACGGTCCGAGAGGCCGGCTACATGTTCTCCCCGGGGCACTAGCCCCTCTGCCGCTACAGGTTCTTCCCAGGGCTCTAGCCCTCCCCTCTTGGGCCGAGTTCGAAGTGCCGCGCAGACAGGGCGTCTCAGTGCGCCTCAGCATTGCTGACATACGGGACAGGCTGACACAGAGCCTTCAGATTCTCCGGGGGTGTGTTCACAGGGATCTCACATCCTGCCCCCGCCATGAACGGATTTCCGACCGCCTGATACAGCTCGCCCAGCCGACGCTGAATCGACTCAGGGGCCCCGTGCTGGACCTCGTCGACCGGATTCAGGTTGGCGACAATCACCTGGTTCGGCCCGACGACCTTCCGAGCATATACCAGATCTACAGGCCAGTCCAAGTCCAGGATGTCCACGCCCAGCTCCTTTATCATCGGAAGCAGGTGGGTTATGTCGCCGCAGATATGCAGCCTTACCAGTCCGCCTGCCGCGTGGATCTTGTCGATCAGGCGCTTCTCATGGGGGAAGATCTGACTGCTGTAGATATCAGGCGACACCTGGCTGACTATGGCGTCCCCGATTCCGATCGTGTCCGCTCCTGCCTCCAGCTGAGCCAAAGCGAAGTCTGCCGCCACCTCCACGCATCTGGTCATGAGCTGATCGCAGAACTCGGGATCATCTATCAGGTCGATCAGGAATTCCGTTACACCTCTGAGGTCGGCCGCTTCAGCCGCGGGACCCTCGACCCAACCCAGGACCGAGTACTGCCGACCAAGGCGGGAAGCAAGTGTCCGAACTCCCCGCACGCGGTCCAGCATGCGGGGTGACACATGCGGGTCGGGCGATTTCAGAGCGTTCAGATCCTTGACGCCCTGCAGAGGAGGAGCCAGCAGGCGCGGGACTCCATGGGGCACGAACTCCACCTCGCCACCGAAGCCGGTCGTCTCTCTGTACGGATCGGAGATTGCGCTGACCTGGTCAAAGCCGAAGTCTTGCACACACCGAGCATTGGCCTCGACCAGAACCCGGTGATCAGCAGCAAATGCTCCGTAGTTTGACCCGATGTACTTGGCCGCGAAGGCCATGAGGATCGGAACCCTCGGCAGAATGTCGCACTCCTCGCCCCGAATCACAGCCATGTACCGTTCTTTGCTGCTCATAGAGCTATTCATGGTCACCATCTCCTTCGTACGATGCCCTCAACCCTATCTCGAAGCGGGCTGAGGACTGATCGGCAAACGGTATGATCAGGTCGACGGCCTGGCCGTAGCGCATTGATCGGTTCACGATGACCTCTGCGTCAGATGGTTTCTGAAGCTCAATCGTGAGTCCGGTCGCGGTGTTTCGGATGACAACGCAGTTGTCGTGCACTTCCACTTCCAGCGCAGCCTGTCCAGCCCGGAGCAGGTGGTAGTATGAAGGAGCAAACCCGTTCTGCACCTGCCACGCCACTGCCTCATCAGGCAAGTTTGCCAACTCGTACCACAAGCTCAGACCTGTCTCAGAGAACTCGTATCTCTTGACGATTCGCATTCCCTGATGCTCTGCTGAGAATGTCACGCATCGATGATCAACGGCAGCTCTATAGTGCAGGTCGACTATATCAAAGGCAAGCCCGCTGTCACCTATGAGTACGTCGTTTCCCACTCTGCGGCGAACCACGTACTCCTTCTCGCTGAGATCGCCCAAGTCGGCTGACTCCTTCAACCAGGGCCATAGCGGGCGATGGAAGTAAAGCCCCGGCACATACGTGCTATCATTGACGAACCTCTCGCCGTAGTAGAAGCCGTTCTCACTTCCGACTATCTCATCACCAGTGGAGAGGTCAAACCAATAGAGCAGCTTGGCCCCAATAGGAGAGAAGACGTAGAAATCGTCGCCGTCGACAACGATCAACTCGTCTACGCCGTCTCTGTTCACGTCCAGCTCGAGGGGATTGTCGGAGATGCCGTTGACTGCGACTTCGGCTGTGAACGCGGGGACCAGAGCTGTGCGAGCGAGTTCCCACATGGCGTCGCCGCGGCCGCCTGCACCGACGGCAGCGAACTCATACTGGGCGATCGCCAGGGTCTGACGAGCGTGTTTGACGAGCTGACGGGCTGCGGATAGATCGGCATTCTCGAGGAGTGCCTCGACGCGTGCGATCTCAGCACTCACATCGCTGTACAGCTCCCGGAAGTACGCCAGGTCAGGAGAGTGAGCGTTGTAGTCGAACCAATCGGCGTAGCCCAGAGCCACTGACGGCGAGATCATCCATCTGGGCTGTCCTGTGACTGTACCTATCTGGTCCGCTACTGTGCCTGCCTCATCCGCCGCGGCCTCCTTCTCAGCGATGAAGTCGGCAATCTTGACTATGCGGACCTGAGGTTCCTCGATCAGGCGAACCAGGACCCTGCGCAGGTTGTCGACTGCAGCCCGAGGCGACAGACCGGCCTCGAGGTCCCACAGTCCAGTGGCTTCAGCATCCTCGGCGTACACGACCAGGCAGGAGTCATCCGGGTCACGTCGATTCAGCACGCGAAGGTAACTAACTGCGGACACAGGATCGCGGCGATTGATCGCGTTGCGGAAGTCCAGGTCATCTGCGACCAGATACAGGCTGTGGCTATCATCGCTTACCCTGTGAAGTCTGCGCAAGCGGCTGGACTCTACCCCGCTCTGTGACAGGATCGGCGTCTCAATGAAAGTGTACGCGTAGCCGTTGCGGGCAATCAGATCGACAAGCCCTGGGTCCCAAACCCGCTCTGGATTCCAAAACCCGACAGGCTCCACCCCGAGGATCTCCCTGAGGATTTCCCGATGCAGCGAGATCTGGAACTGATTATCTCTCTCGGACTCTATGGAGTAAATGATGTTCTGAGCGAAGGTGCTGCCCAAAATCTCGAACTGACCGGCGGCGATGCCATCCTTGACCAGCCTAAGTGCTTCCGAACCTGACCACTGCCATTCGAGCAGGAGGGTTCCAGATATATGCAGCACGAAGGGCGTCGGTTCGAGAGAGCGCAACATGCGAAGGAGTTCGATATAGGAGGCGCGCTCAGCCACGTCGGCGTAAGGTACCAGGCTCTGGTTGAAGTGAAAGGCAAACGCCGCGCTGATCTCGCCCTCTTCAGACTCCTGCGCAGTGACCGCCGGTGCACAGAGGAGAAGCAGCACGATAGCAGCGATCGCAGCTCTAGTCCACTTCATGTCCACCTACGACATCCACTCCATCGATCCTCAAGCTCTCGCATTCGCCTGAGCACAATCGCTCGAGGTCGCCCTCGGCGGTGAGCTTGATCACAAGGTAATCCTTGCCTTTGAACTCGACAAGGTGGCCATTGACGCGCTCCGCGATGTCAAGCGGGTTGCCCACACTGGCCGGGCCTGATGCGGTGAACACGGCTGACCCGTCTGTGAACATACAGCCTTGCTTGAAGTTGTCCACGCGTAACCCCCACCGCCGCACGGTCTCCACCAAGGCCTCGACCAAAGCAGAAACGTCGGCGAGTTCAGCCCACCATGAGTCCAGGGTGCCCGCCCACTCGTCGAAGGCTGCCCGCACGTCCTGGCCTCCATCAAGACAGGTCAGCTT
>JAAYAB010000254.1 GCA_012719595.1 Bacillota bacterium | reverse complement strand
TCGAACAGGTCGCGTCCGCCATCAACATCAGCCCGGGCTATCTCAGCACTATCTTCAGACAGAGCACCGGAACCTGCTTCACTGACTACGTCACGGGCGTCAAAATCGATCAGGCCAAACGACTTCTCAGAGAGACCGACTACAAAGTCTATGAGGTCTCAGAGATGCTCGGGTATCAAAACGCCTACTACTTCAGCAAGGTGTTCAAGAAGATCGTCGGCATGACACCAAGCGAGTACTCCGGGAAGGTCTTTTGACACTCCTCTTTATCGCATAAGTAATGGAAACCTGAAGATATTACTGCCCCGCGATCGGAAGGCGGGTACGTCTGATGATATGGCAGGTTTTTCGATGAGAGGGCATTTCGCCCTGTCAAACCCTTGCCTACAATGAAGCTGAACAAGACGCGTAGAAGGGGGAATCGACAAGTGAAAACGCGGTTTAGCCTCGCCTTACCTTTGCTTCTCGTGGTTGCTGTCGCCATGTCGGGAGCTGTCGCTAGTGCGCAGCAGACAACCATCAAGTTCGCTGTATGGGACTTCAGCATGTCTCCGGAGTACGCAATCATCATCGATGAGTTCCAAAAGGAGAATCCAGACATCAAGGTAGAGGTCATCGACATCGCCGCCGCTGAGTATCCCGACAAAATGACGGTGATGCTGGCAGCCGGCGAAGAGGTCGACGTGTTTGCGGTCAAGGACTTCGCCAGCTACTCGAACTACCTCAACCGCAACTACCTCACGCCTCTCAACGAGTTCGTCGAGAGAGACGGCATCGATCTCGCACCCTATGGGGCAGCTCTGGACTATGTCAAGCACAACGGCCAGCTTATGGGGCTTCCGTATAGAAGCGACATCTACATCCTGTACTACAACAAGGACATCTTCGACGCAGCAGGAGTCCCGTATCCGTCAAACGAGATGACGTGGCAAGAGTTCCGTGAGACCGCAAAGAAGCTGACGAGCGGTGAAGGCGCGAACAAGATCTGGGGCGCGTACATCCACTCCTGGAGAAGCCAGGTGCAGTGCCCGATACTGCTCACCACCGACCTGACCCTGATCGACGGCGACTACTCATTCCTAAAGCCAGCCTACGAACTGATCCTCGGAATGCAGAATGAAGACAAGTCCATCATGAGCTTCGCCGAAATCCGTACGTCCAACACCCACTACAGGGGGCTGTTCGAGACGGGAAGAGTCGGCATGCTGTGGATGGGCACTTGGTTCATCGGATCCCTCCTGGTCGATGAGCACGACGTGAACTGGGGAATCGCAGCCTCGCCGTACTGGCCGGGAAGCAACCCGGGAGATACAGTCTCAGGACTGACTACTCTGGCGATCAACTCCAAGTCCACGAAGAAGGATGCCGCGTGGAAGCTGGTCAGCCACTTCGGCGGAATCAAGGGCGCGAGGGTGTTTGCGTCCAGAGGCGTCCTTCCTGGGCTGAGAACCCCAGAAGTGCTCGAGATTTACACGTCAGCTGAAGGATTCCCTGAGGGCGGCAAAGAGGCCCTGGTCACAGGCAGGACGACCGTCGAGCTGCCGCCGAGCGTATACGCAAACGCACTCGACAAGATGCTGAGTGAGGAGCACAGCATGATCATGACCGGTCAGGTATCTCTCGAGCAAGGACTCAAGAACATGGCTGAGAGAGCCAAGGAGATCAAGGAAGACTGGTAAACTGCATCCACTCTCGGCCGGCCGTGATCGTTGAAGGCTTACCCCCTGCGATCTATTGACGGTCGCCGGACGGCCAGCAAACCGACAGACCATGTGCCCTATACACCGAAGTGTATAGGGCACATGGCCGAAGGTGGAATAGCGATGAGCACTGGCGTCATTGCCACCAAGAAACGTCGAACCCTGAGGCAGTCCAGGCGGCTGACAGCTTACGCCTTCCTCCTGCCGAACGCGCTCGGGTTCCTTGCCCTTACACTGATTCCTATTCTCGTAGCCTTCGGCCTCTCGTTTCTCAACTGGGACTTCGCCAACCCTGCGGAGTTCATTGGGGTCAAGAACTTCGCGCGGCTGTTGAG
>JAAYAB010000253.1 GCA_012719595.1 Bacillota bacterium | reverse complement strand
GACCCGGAGGAAAGCAATGGCGACACGCAGAGATGAACTCAGACGGCAGTGGACGGAGTTAGCTCCGGCTTGGATCAAGGAGGCCAGGGTGGGGAGAAACCCGACGCGCAATGGCTTGCTGGATCCGCCGATGCTTGAGGCCTGTGGGGACGTTGAGGGCTTGAGCGTCCTCGATTGCGGATGCGGAGAAGGCCGTTTCTGCAGGCTGTTGGTTGAGCGCGGTGCCAGGTACGCGCTGGGCTTGGACTTGTGTGAGTCCATGATTGAGGCAGCGCGGGAGCTCCAATCCGTACGCGACGAATACCGCGTTGCAGATGTGCAGGATCTAGCCTTCATTGAGAGCGAGACCTTCGACCTGGCAGTTTCGTACCTGAATCAGTGCGACCTTCCCGAGTTCGAAACGAACAACAGAGAGGTCTTCCGCGTGTTGAGGAAGGCAGGCAGATTCGTTGTAGCCAATCTGCATCCCATGCGATCTGCGGCCGGTGGCTGGTATCGAGATGCAAAGGGAGTCAAACAACACGTCATTCTCGACAACTACTTCGATGAGGGAGAACGTAGCTGGGAGATGATGGGGGTCAGGTTCACCAACTTCCATCGGACGCTATCGACATACATACGCAGCTTCATCGAGGTCGGATTCCTGCTAGAGGGGATCGTCGAGCCCACCGTTGGTCCAGAGCAGTTGGCTGAGTATCGAGAGTTGGACGACGAACTCCGGGTGCCGAACTTCATCATCTACAAATTGCGCAAGCTCGAATACCGCACCGTTGACGACATCGACGAGTCCGTTGTCCTCGAGTTCCTGTCGCAGGCACTTGCGCGCCTTCACTATTTCAAGGACAATTGGAAGGCCATTCAGGCCCGCAGCAACTGAGGAGGTAGGTTGCATGTCATCGTCAGCCCGTCGATTTCAGGACATACTCGCAGCGTCAGGCATTGCAGAGCAAGTGGCAGAGCTCCCACAGTCGACGCGGACCGCGGCGGAAGCGGCTGCCGCGATCGGCTGTGAGATAGCGCAGATCGCGAAGTCGCTCATCTTCTGGCGGCTCGACACAGACCAGCCAGTCTTAGTAATAGCAAGTGGGCCCAATAGGGTGGACGAGCAGGTCGTATCTGATCTCGTGGGGGCGGAGATTGCGAAGGCGGATGCAGACTTCGTGAGGGCTGCGACAGGCTATGCGATCGGAGGCGTTCCGCCGTTTGGCCATGCCACGCTCATAGAGGACATATTCATAGACCAGGATCTCCTCAGATTCGATGTCATATGGGCAGCCGCAGGTACGCCACGCTCTGTCTTTCCGATTCACCCCCGAAGGCTGGTTGAGATCACGGCAGGACAGGTGCACAGAGTGACCGCGGGTAAGCAGTCGCCGATCGATCAGCACGTTTGAATCGCTATACGAAGCTGCAGCCAGACGGCCCTGAACACCTCTGATTCGTTTCTCTGAGTGGGGAGCTGTTAGACAAAGAAATGCGGCTACAAGTCGGGCATGTAGCACAGAGACGCGCCCCGGGTGCGGGAGGCCTTGAGAGGAGAACATGAAATGGGCAATGAACAGCTCCACCAGAGATGTGTGTCTCATCTGAGGATGCTGTGTGAGGAGATTCGAGATCGGTCCGTAGGCAGCGAGGGCAACAGGCGGGCAACGAAGTTCTTCGAACAGGAGCTTCGGTCACTGGGGTGGCAGACAGAAGCGTCCAAGCTGAACGTAGTCGATTGGGAAGACCGCGGAGCCACTCTTCGAATAGGTTTTCAAAGCTTCAGCGTGCGGCCTAGTCCATACTCTCTGGGATGCGCCTATGTGGCGGAGTTGGCGAGCGCTTCGTCTATCGACGAACTCGAGCAGCAAGAGCTCACTGGCAAAATCGTGCTTCTGCATGGCGACATCGCCAAGGAACAGCTCATGCCAAAGAATTTCGTGTTCTACAACCCCGACGAACACCGAAGAATCATCGCACTTCTTGAGCAGAAGCAACCTGCCGCGATTGTGTCGGCGACAGGCAGAAACGCAGCCCTGGTGGGAGGCGTGTATCCCTTTCCGCTCATCGAAGACGGCGACTTCGACATTCCGTCTGTGTACACGACCGACGAAGAAGGAGTGAGGCTTCTCGCCTTCGTTGGACAGCGCGCTGAGCTAAGGACAACATCGACATCGTTGACTGCGGGAAGATCGTCGAGATCGCAGAAGCCTTGAATTGGTTGATCCGAGAGTGGGAAGAGAGATCATAGTGCATGGCCGGCCAGCGCTGTCACTCTGTGCTGCGCGGGCTGTC
The DNA here is from genome assembly GCA_012719595.1 of Bacillota bacterium. Lineage (GTDB taxonomy): Bacteria > Bacillota > DTU014 > DTU014 > DTU014 > JAAYAB01. The sequence goes on along the minus strand of JAAYAB010000253.1, from coordinate 697 downwards.
AGAGCCGTAAGCACGAGAGTGGCGAGTCCAGTGGAGGCGAACAGTGGAACCATCTGCTTTCCTGGTCACAATGGCCCCAGGACTTGAGGGTGTGGCCGAGTCGGAGATAGTGTCGAAGCTCGGACAGGCATCGGTGCAGGCGACCTTCAGAGGTCGAATCATCTTTGGGTGTACAGCCCGCCTGGAGCGAATACTTGAGCTGAGATGCGTCGACAATCTGTACTCCTATGCCGCCTGGTTCAGAGTCGGTCCACACAAGACCGACCTGCAGGACATGCGCAAGACCATATTCAAGCTCGACATTGCCCCGGCTCTTCGCCACTTGGGCCTGGACAAGCCGCTCTCCCGATGCAAGGCGATTGTGAGCGCCAGCAGATCAGGGAAGCACACGTACAGCCGGTTTGACGCTGCAGAGGCTGCCCTGTGCGCACTTCAGGACAGCTATGGGTTCGAACGGGGCGACAGCTCAAACCACGACATAGCTTTCAGGCTGGATATCATGGCGGGCGATGCGCTCCTATCAGTCAAGCTCACTCCGCCTAGTTTCCGCTTCCGGGGCCAGACCAGGGGATTCTCACTGGCGGCTTTGAGGCCGTCGGTAGCGCATGCGCTGGTCTGGCTATCGAACCCGCAGCCGGACGATGTCTTCCTCGACCCGTTCTGCGGTTCGGGCACCATCGCAAGCGAGCGAGCCGCG
>JAAYAB010000040.1 GCA_012719595.1 Bacillota bacterium | reverse complement strand
GTTAGTTTGTCAACTCTTGCATACTCTTGAGAATTGTGCTATGCACATGAACAGCAAAAAAAGGCGGGGTCTGGTATTCCACCAAACCCCGCTCCATCTGGGACGCCGGAGGGGGGTTCAAGTCCCGGAGGGCGTACATGACAAGACCCAGTGATAGCTGGGTCAAAACGTGGTACGCCCGGAGGGACTTGAACCCCCGACCTTCTGATCCGTAGTCAGATGCTCTAATCCGCTGAGCTACGGGCGCATATATACCTGACGCACTCGCGTCCTGCAGTCAGTATACCAGAGAATCCACGTTGCATGCAAGAGCCGGCGCCCTGTTTCTTGTGGCTCTCTGGGAAGGTACGCCCAGAGCCTTTGGAGGAGCCTATTGGACGGCGGCGATCCGCCGCTACTCAGCCGCGTCCCAGTTTCCTTCTGTGTACGTCGGGTCCAGCATGTCGCTTATCCCGGCAAGAAGCATGATGATCCCCTGAACCCTGTGAGGCTGGACGGCATACACTCCCCTGCCCTCGTTCTTTGTGTCCTCGACTAGGAGATCGGCAGCCATCAAGGGCTTAAGGTGATGGTACACCTGCCCCGTCGAATTGTACCCGCATTCCTCTACCAGCTGCGCGACGGTCATCGGTTTTCTGAGCACTGCCAGCAGGATTCTCAGCCGGTCGTTGTTGCCTATGCACCTCAACACCCTCTCCGCCGCACCGTCCTCAATTAGCGACAGGAGCGCATCTGTGTCAACATCCTCTCTTACCCATGTGGACTGCCTTCCGCCCGACGAGAACACGCCAGTATAGGCGACCCGTCCAGTGCTCCCGCTCTCTCCACAGGAGTTCTCAAGCCGGTCGAGCACCCTGATGAGGTTTTCGTCCGCATCAACCGTGCGCACTTTGTGGATGTGTCCGACGCGCTCAGGCATATCTGATGCCGGCGTCTTGCCACCGGCGGCCGTCCTCGACCGCAGCAGCTTCCTGATCTCCGCGAGCTCCATCCTTAGGCCGTCAATTTCAGCACCGTAGTCCCTTTCCATGGTTGCACCTACTTCCGTAGTTCTGTATTACGTAATTACGTAATAATGATATCAAACCATCAGAGCCTCGTCAACACTTGTCCACGCAGAGACACACAGCGCGGACGCGCAATGGAGCCCTGCCCATAGTACATCCTGTCTTGCGAACAAAACCGTGCCAAATTCAGTCGTTGTCGGGAATCTGGCGTTGTGCTAATCTTGCCTTGTTACCGCAGCGAAACCCTGCTACAGGGTCGGATCGGTCGGAGCATTCTATGGACAGGCAGCGCTTCTGCAATCGGAAACTAAGCGGACTGCCGCCGATCAAGAGGGTTGAGTGTACTCACATGAGAACGGTACTGCTCCTGCTCGTGTCGAACATATTCATGACATTCGCCTGGTACGGGCATTTGAGGTTCAAAGAGGTACCTCTTTGGAAGGCGATCATCGTCAGCTGGCTGATAGCCCTGGTTGAGTACTGCTTCCAGGTGCCGGCTAACCGGTGGGGCCACCAGCACTTCTCTGCAGCGCAGCTGAAGATCATGCAAGAAGCGATAACGCTGTGCGTGTTCGTCGGGTTCTCAATCCTGTATCTCCGAGAGGCGTTCAGGTGGAACTACGCAGTGTCATTCGGCCTAATCTTGGCCGCAGTGTTCTTTGCATTCAAGCAATTCTGACACGCAGTGACTAATATGCGGCCAATCCCTACGAGCATCACTCGACTATCCGCGGACTAGCCTCCGGAACCGCGACCTCTATGGGCAGCTCGGAGTTCACCTTTAACACGATCCAAGGATAGGTCAGGACTTGCGTGACCATCCCGTTGTCAGCGGGCTTGATCTCGCTGTAAGAGATCAAGATGCGATCTCCCGACCGTTCGACACTCTCAATGTTGATGTGATAGCCTCCCGTTCGCCGCTCCCCCAGTGCGATGTACACGTACTGAGTGCCGGCCTCGCCGTCAAAGACCATGCTCGTCTCTTCTGACTTAGTCTCTTCGATTGCTCGCACGATGTGGTCAGGAATATCCTTCTCGTCGACCACGGAATACCGGACATCCTCCGGAGCATCGGGCGCTTCCTCCAACAGAGTGTCGAGCGTCAGTTCAGCGCCGCCTTCTGCGATCGATTCATGGTCAGCCTGCTCCTGACTCATTACCACGCCTGCGATGATGAGACAGATCAGCACGAGCCAGAACAGCGTTTTCACAATCGGTACCCCCTTTGGCCACTCTCGACTCCCGGCCTGCTAGGCCTGCCTATACTTTCTGACGAGTTCAGTGGAGGGGAGTTCCGGCTTGTGGATGGCACTTTGCTCCATCTGTTCCGTAGACGACGTTGGTCGCGGACGGTTACGTGCTTTCGGACCTGGTGCTCTCGGATCCTATGCGCTCGAACAATAGGCGCCAGGACCTTGGCCACCGGTGCCTACGCGAAAACAGGCCGACTATGAGTCGACCTGCTACAGATCAAATGTGGTGGCGGAGAGAGAGGGATTTGAACCCTCGCTAGGATTGCTCCTACTAACGGTTTAGCAAACCGTCCCCTTCGGCCACTTGGGTATCTCTCCGCGTAGCCTGCCTGCCAAGTTGTCAACCAGTCTGAGCCGTGGCGGAGGGGGTGGGATTCGAACCCACGGCCCACTTACGTGAGTCACTGGTTTTCAAGACCAGCTCCATAAACCGCTCGGACACCCCTCCAACTGCAGAAGAGCTGGAATTGCGGCCAGCTTGGCTTGCTGACACGAATGAAGTATATCATAGGCGCTAACGGGTGTCAAACCTGCCTGGCCAACCTTTCAGGCACCACCTTAAGAGCACGCACAGCCCACTCCCGGACGTCAGCAGCAAGATCCATCGCGGCCAGGTCATCGAGGTCGCACCACTTGGCTGCGGTCACTTCGCATGTGTCTATGCAGAGCTCCTGCACATTGTCTGGCGTCTCTTTGGGCACCGAGAAGTAGATCAAGTCGATGTGCTCGTGACAATCCTCAGGATTGCCTATCGTCTCGAGCTGTATGCCTTCCGGGGTAGCCAGCTGAACAGGTCTATCAACTGAGAGCCCGGGTTCGCTGATCAGGATCACCTCTAGACCGGTCTCCTCGAGCACCTCACGCAAAGCAGCCTCGTCAGGCGTTTCGCTGGGTTCTATGTGGCCTCCCGGAGGGAGCCACATCTTGTGCTGCCTGTGGTAAAGGAGCAGGGTCCTGGACCCACGCACGACAAACACAGCGACTGTGAAGTCTCTGGTCATGTCTAAACGGCCCTCATTGACGCAAGCTGTTTCTCATAGAGCGGGAAACGATCACAGAGCTGCTTCACCCTGCCTGCAATCTCATCTTTCCGGTCGGAGCCTTCCTTTAGCGCGTCGAGAGTATCAGCTATCAGCGAAGCAATCTCCCTCATCTCAGGCTCTCGCATCCCTCTGGTTGTCGCGGCTGGCGTTCCGACCCTAATCCCGCTGGTGACAGTCGGTTTCTCCGGGTCGAACGGAACCACGTTCTTGTTGACCGTGATGCCTACAGCATCCAGAGCTGTCTCGGCATCCTTCCCTGTGACGCCCTTGCGCATGAGATTGACGAGTATGAGGTGATTGTCTGTGCCACCCGACACGAGATCGTATCCACGCTCCAGCAGCGCCGAAGCGAGCGCCTCGGCGTTCGCAACAATCTGGCGCTGGTATTCCTTGAACTCAGGCTGCAGGGCTTCCTTGAACGCCACCGCCTTTGCAGCTATCACATGCATCAGCGGCCCGCCTTGCGTTCCAGGGAACACGGCTGAATCGATCTGCTTGGCGTATTCCTGCTTGCAGAGTATGAGTCCGCCTCTAGGCCCTCTGAGCGTCTTATGCGTGGTCGTTGTCACGAAGTCGGCGTACGGGACAGGATTCGGATGAAGCCCTGCGGCGACCAAACCGGCTATGTGCGCCATGTCGACCATCAGCTTAGCGCCGACGGCGTCAGCTACCTGTCGGAGTCGGGCGAAGTCGATCGTCCTCGGGTATGAACTCGCCCCTGCCACAATGAGCTTGGGCGAGCATGATCTGGCGATTTCCAGCACCTCATCATAGTCAATGGTCTCAGTGTCCCTGCGCACTCCGTACGGAACGAAGTTAAAATACTTGCCCGAGAAGTTGCGGGGATGCCCGTGGGTAAGGTGTCCGCCGTGAGCCAGGTTCATACCCATGACAGTATCTCCCGGCTCAAGAACGGCAAAATAGACAGCCGTGTTGGCCTGAGCTCCCGAATGGGGCTGCACGTTCACATGCTCGGCACCGAAAATCTGCTTAGCCCGCTCGATCGCCAAGGTCTCGACCACGTCGACGTACTCACAGCCTCCGTAGTATCTCCTGCCTGGATAGCCTTCTGCGTATTTGTTTGTCAGCACCGAACCCTGAGCATCGAGAACGGCCTGACTGACGAAATTCTCAGACGCGATTAGCTCAATCTTCTGTCCCTGACGCTCAATCTCTTTCATGACCGCTTCGGCGACTTCTGGATCGACGCGGCGGAGCTCCTCATACATGCTTCTCCCTCCAACTCCCTACAGCACTACGACTCCCTACTACTCTACAACTTCATCCCGAGTTCTGGGGCACCGGTGTTCCCGGCTTCAGCCTCGACTGCGAACCTTCCTGCTTCGCCTGAATTTGAGAGGCACTCGACTGTCGCAACTCGTCAGCGATCTCGGCGATCCGCCTAAACCTGTAGCTGACCGTCGACTTGGAAACAGCCGGTGTCAGCGCCTCTCCTATCTCCTTCATAGTAGCAGACGGCATCTCAAGTCTCAACTCCGCTACCTGCCGCAGACTCGTCTTGAGAGCGCCCAGTCCGATTGTTTCGCTGATCGTGCGGATATCCTCAATCTGTTTCGCCGCGGCTTCCACGGTCTTTTCGACGTTTGCGGTCTCGCAGTTGACGCTCCTATTGACGATATTCCGAACGCTCTTCATTGCTCGAACGTTCTCGAACTCGAGGAGTGCGCGATCTGCTCCGATCACCTGCAAGAACGTGGACACGTGGTCGGCGTCCTTTACATAGAGGACATACCTCTTCTTATGCTCAACGACTCTAGCCTGGATATCCCACTCCGAAACTAGCTTAACAAGGTCTGACGCGTGGTCTTCGCTCGCAGTGGACAGCTCCAGATGGTAACTACGGACGGGGTCACTGACATAGCCGCGGCCGGTGAACGCTCCGCGCAGGTAAGCCCGCTGGCAGCACCTGTTCCCAACCAAGCCCCACGGAATGCCGCTTGTCAAGGTGCCATCAGCGGCAATGACTCGAAGCCGCCTGAGGACATCTATCGCCTCTGGCGACGACGGCATCACGACTATGTATGTG
>JAAYAB010000252.1 GCA_012719595.1 Bacillota bacterium | reverse complement strand
TCGAGATGCCCAGATCCCTAAACTGCCTCGCACTAACGAGAACTCTGCTCTCGAGCGATCCCACAGCTCTGTTGTACGCATCTACAGCTCCGTCCAAACCTTTGCGCAGGTTTACGAAGTGGCCCGCCATCGTTCTGAGCCTGTCGTACAGAGCCTGGCCGAGATCGCTGATGGCCTTCGCGTTCTCTGCAAGCTGCTCCTGCCGCCACCCATATGCCACAGCCTTGAGCAGAGCGATAAGAGTCGTAGGTGTCGCAAGGATCACACGCTGGTCGACGCCGTATTCGATGAGAGCCGGATCTTGTTCGAGGGCCGCACTGAAGAAGGTTTCGCCAGGCAGGAACAGGACTACAAACTCGGGCGACGGAGAGAACTGATCCCAGTAGGACTTCGAGCCGAGCTGCGCAAGGTGATTGCGAACCTGCCTGGCATGCTCCCTGAGCCTCGCCGTCCTCTCGGACTCACTCGTGCACTCCAGCGACTCCAGATAAGCCTGAAGTGGCACCTTCGAGTCCACCACTATGTTCTTCGAGTTCGGCAGCTTGATCACCATGTCCGGCCTGAGGCGGCCTCCCTCGGTAGCGACCGATTCCTGCGACACATAGTCGCAGTGCTCCACCATTCCAGCCATCTCGACTACCCTGCGGAGCTGAATCTCCCCCCACCGGCCGCGCACTGCCGGAGTCCTAAGCGCCCTTACCAGGTTACTTGTCTCCGCATGCAGCTGCGCCTGCGTCTCAGCCAGCGACTTGACCTGTTCAGTCAATCCTGCATACGCTGAAGCCCTTGCAGTCTCAATTTCCCTGATCCTCGCATCGACCTTCTCGAGCGACTCCTTCAGCGGTTTCACCAGCTCGTCTATGGCATTCCGCCGGCTGTCGAGATCGTGCACTGCCCTCTCTCTGTGCTTCTCGAGGGTCTCTCGAGCCAGCTCCAGGAATGACTGATTGTTGCTCTTGAGCGCCTCGGCAGAAAGCGCCTTGAACGCGTCAGAGAGCTGTTTCTGCGCGTCTTCGATCAGAGACAGCTTCTCTGCAGCTGATTCGCGCTCTTTCTCCAGAGTCGCCTCGAGGCGGGCGCATCTGGACAAGAGATCCGCTCTAGTGGTAGTAAGCGCACACAAGTCCTCTCTGCACTGGCTCAACTCGCCCGATAACTCGGCAATGCGGGCATCACGCACCTGCAGTCTTTCCTGAAGCGCCTTGAGCTCAGACTCTACCTGCAGCCGCGTCTCCCTGGCGATGATGCCGACCCTGACTCGCCACACGACAAAGGACAGAGTCAGTCCAACGGCCAGCCCGAGGATCAAGGCTATGAGTATGGAGACGTGTGGTATGTAGAAAGTGGGCATGCCACTCGCCGACTCCCTTCTCGGTAGTACAAGTTCAACCTAGAAGGGTTTGTCCCTTCTGAGGGAAGTGATCGCCTGCTCTTGCGCTCCAAATATCCCCGTACCTTTGTTGAACCGGGCAGAGCAGAACCAGTCGGCCACGCCTACTGCCATGGCGAGTCCCGCTTCAGCGCGGCCATGCTCCCCACTCGCAATCGATACCCACCGAGCCCTGCTATACGACCCGTCGTCAAGGTGTTCCCAATGAAAAGCCTCAGCGAAATCGCGAAGTGGAGGAACGGCTATGCTAGAAAACTGGCGCAAGCGAAGTGGTGCGACCAACAAACCGAGTTCAAGACCTCCGCTGTGGCTGATGACGGCATTTGTGGTCCTATCCTGCGTGATACTGCCTGCGAAAGGCTCGGCTGAGGCGCCCGAAGGCTATGATCCACACGATTATCAGAAACTGGTGAGTTTCCTGGAGCAGTCGAACGGAGATGGCAAAAACGGCAATAGGATCAGCGAATATTATGACCCGCTCGACCCAAGCACATGGACAAGGGTGATATGGACCGATACACTGCCCAAGAAGGTGAGGTTGATCCAGTGGGACTGGATGGGCTTGGTTGGAAGCCTGGACGTTAGCAACTGCGAGGCTCTGGCGTACCTAGCATGCAATGGAAACCAGCTGGGCAGCCTCGATGTGAGCAGTTGCTCGGCTCTAATTTACTAGACTGCACCTATAACCAGCTCACCAGCCTCGATGTTACCAACTGCTCGGGACTACAACAGCTCTACTGTGAAGAGGACTGGCTGAGCGACCTGGATGTTACCAACTGCTCGGCGCTGCAGGAGCTTTACTGCACCAACAACCAGCTGAGCAGCCTGGATGTGAGCAGCTGCACGAAGTTGGCGACACTTTACTGCGCCAGCAACCAGCTCACCTTCGCTGATCTACCATCAGCTTTACCCATCTCTGGAGGAACATATAGTTATGCACCGCAAGCGGATATCGAGATCGGCTCAGACGGCGTTATCGTGGCCGGAGGGGAGATCGACCTGTCTGACCAGGCTACAGTTGGCGGAGCAGACACTGTCTTCAGGTGGTATGACGATGCGGGTGCTACAGTCACTCCCGCTACGGCGGACGGTGGCAGGTTCGCCTTTGGCTGGGAGTCCGTCGGCAAGACCGTCCACTGCGAGATGACCAACTCCGCATATCCGAATCTGACGCTCAAGACAACAAGCGTTCGGATCGATCCGACACATCAGCTTGCTTTCATCAAACCCACTGCTGCAAATGACCAGAGCAATCCGTTGAACATCAACAGCGGATCGCTTGTGATTGCCCGGATCGATGGCGACCTGAGTGCAGTCGACGGTGCGACTATCAGCGTAGATGGCGGTGAAGAGCAGCAGGCAGCTGTCACAGGTGGGATCGTCTACTACTTGCTCCCTGCCGACTTGGAGAGCGGCCAACACACGATCACCATCGAGCTGACAACCAACGACGGAGGCAGAATCCTTGCAAGTGTCTCGTTCCACTGGGACAGCTATCGCAGAGGATTCGGATTTGGCCGCTTCGACTTCGGCGATGTAGATGAGCCTTGAAGTGTGCGATGTGTCAATGCTATATTCGCTAGGTTGGGCAAGATAACGCAGGTCCAGCAGTCTCCATACGAAGACTGAGCGAGTTCAGCTTTAGTGTCGTCATGTCCCCCACTCTCAGTTGACACCTACCAAGCCCTACTCCACGAATCCTCGTTCAGATACTCCGGAAAGGAAGGCTCGTCCCTGAGCTCGTCGCCAAGAACATCATCCCCAGACTCTCGCTTCATCGATGGCGATAGAAAATGATAAGTGGCCCAAGTCCCCAACCCCAATCCGTTAGCGCGGCCAGTGCGCTGACAGCGACACTCGCCGATTGTGCGAGTCTGTCATGTATGTGAAAGGCAACGCTCTGAACATGTCCGTCCCTGGGGCGACCGAGTTCAATAAATGCCGGATGGAGGAGTGACTATGCTTGAGAACTGGCGCAAACAGAGTGGCCCGACCGAAAACCAAAGGTCAAGACCTATCCTGTGGCTGATAGCGGCCTTGTGGTCCTGTCCTACATAACACTGCCTGCGGTAGGCTCCGCTGAGGCTCCCAGCGGCTATGATGAGCACGATTACGAGAAACTAAAAGCCTTCCTGGAGTTGGCGAACGAAGCCGGCACGAACGGCAGCAAGCTCAGTGCAGGCTATGACCCGGATAACCCAGACACATGGGCCGGGGTCACATGGAGCGACTCGACGCCAAAGCGAGTCACGCACATCAATTGGGCGCCAATGGGCTTGATAGGGAACCTAGACGTGAGCGGCTGCACCGAGCTGAAGTCGCTCGACTGCGAGAACAACCACCTGGACAGCCTGAATGTGAGCAACTGCACGGCGCTGGAGAGCCTAAACTGCTACCACAACCGGTTGACCAGTCTTCATGCGAGCAACTGCACAGCGTTGCAGTCGCTCGACTGCTATGACAACCAACTGAGCACCCTGGATTTGAGCAACTGCACCGCACTGAACTTGCTCGACTGTCAGAACAACCAGCTGAGCAATCTGGATGTGAGCACGTGCGCAGCGTTAACGTCGCTTAAGTGCAGCAACAACCGATTGGCCAGCCTTGATGTGAGCAACTGCACGGCGCTACGGGATCTCAGTTGCCGCTACAACCAGCTTACCTTCGCGAATCTG
>JAAYAB010000251.1 GCA_012719595.1 Bacillota bacterium | reverse complement strand
GGCGTAGAAGTCGTTGTAGATCGGATAGAGCTGGTCATAGACAGCCTTCGCCGCAGGATCAGGACGATAGACTCTCTGCGGCGGGTTCAGTGTGGTCGATGCCTTCGTAAGGTCGTCTATGACGCCTGCGCCCTTGCACGCAAGCATCATCGCACCAAACGATGCAGCGTCGCTAACTCTCGGCACATACACAGGTCTGCCCGCAACGTCAGCCCTAATCTGATTCCAAACGTCTCCTCTTGATCCTCCACCCATGGACACTATGTGCGCAGGCTCCAGGCCCATCTTGTTGAGAATGTCCAGACAGGCTCTGAGTTCGTAGGCCACGCCTTCCATGATTGATCTCGCAAACTCCGCCTTGCTGTGTCCCAGCGTCACTCCGAGCCACGCACCCCTGGCCAGCGGGTTCCAGCGCGTGGCCTTTGCACCCATGAAGAACGGGAGCATCAGCAGCTTCTTTGACCCGGGCGGGGTTTCAGTGATTTGCCTATCGATAATGCTGTAGGCACTGACACCGCGAGACGCGGCCTCAGCGGCTTCTTCCTGGCAGAAGGTATCCCTGAACCATCTCAGAATTGAGCCGCTCGTCGTGAGCCCCTGCTCGATCAGCCAGTGTCCTCGGATAGTATGCACGGAGCAGACGACACGGATGTCGAGGTCCTCTATCACGTGGTCCGACGCACACGAGATGTTCGAGGTCGTCCCCGTGGACTCCATCGCCCTGTCTCCGAAAATGCCCGCGCCCAACGCCTCGCACTGGCGATCTCCGCCTCCTGCGACGACAGGCACGCCCGGCTCAATCGATAGGAGCTGCGCCGCCTCAGAAGTCACCGTTCCCACCACTTCATCGGAGTGATAGATCGGCGGCATCTGGTCCTTCGATACTCCCACCAGCTTGAAAACGTCATCGCACCAGCAGAGCCGCCTCGTGTCGAGCATCATGGTGCGCGACGCGAGGGAGTAGTCCGTGGCGAACTTCCCAGTCAGCTTCAGACACACGTACTCCTTAGGCTGCAGGAAGCAGTGCGCGCCTCTGACCACATCCGGGTAGTTCTTGCTGAGCCACCACAGCTTGGTCGCACTGAACGTGGCATCGGGAATCATCCCGGTCACTCGGTGCAGATTCTCCCGTCCGAAGTGGGATGCGAGATCCTGGGCTTCCTTCGCTGTGCGGCGGTCCATCCACAGTATTGCGTCTGCGAGCTTGTTGCCCTGTCTGTCTACTGGCACGATCGTCTCTCTCTGGCTCGAGAGACCGATCCCGACGATCTTTGCGTCCTCTCTTGCCTTCATCAGGGACCTGGTGGTTGAGACCACCGCGTTCCACCAGTCGTCAGGGTCTTGCTCCGCCCACATCGGCTGCGGATGCCTCGTCGGGTATTCCTGCTCTGCCATGGCCACCACGGTTCCGTCGAGGCCAAACAGCACACTCTTGCACGCAGTGGTGCCTATGTCGTAAGTCAAGATCAGTTCCAACCGGCTCACCTCAGACAGTTCGGCCCATGAACCTCAGATTGCAGAGGTCAGGACGTCGAGCTCTGTGCCTCTAGTGCTCGCCAAGTACTTGATCGCAGCAAGAGTCGTGTAGTCGGCGTGCACCACCTTGCTCACTGCCCCAGCTACAGCCATCGGGTCGTCTATCCCCGGATAGAGGACGTTTCGGCCGACGAGAGCTCCCCTGACGTTCGCTCCCGCTCCCATGCCTTTCTCGAAGCTCTCTATCGTATCAATTGGCATGCCCTTCGAGGCGCCGCCGAGCATCAGGATTGGTAGAGAGGTTGCCTTTGCCACCTGATCGAACTTCTCGACGTATGGGATCTTCAGCCACAGGTTCTGCGACGAATCGCCGAGAGCCGACGCCACTCCCACCGTGCGTATCATGTCAATGTAGTTCATCTTGACCTGGTATCCCTTGGCCGTCTTCTCCACGGGCAGCGGCTCGAGGAACGTGGGTATGCCCAGAGCGTTGCACTCAGTGATCGCCTGTGCGCAGTAGGTGAGCGTGCGCCCGGAGTACTTGTCGTTCAGATCCAGTCTGAACATGATCTTCGCTGCGTCCAGGCCAAACCTCTGTATGCTCTTTGCGGTGTAAGCGGTCATGCGGTCGTCCATCTCGAACGAGGCTCCGGCGATCCCCGCCCTGTTCATGCATCCCATGAGCACTTTGTCGTCGAGAAGGCCTTTCCCGGTCTTTTGTCTCATCAGCGCGCTGACGATGAACAGATCGTCTATTATGTCGGGCGTGCCCATCACCCCGTCGACATCAGGATGGATCAACACTCTGATGATTCTGCCCAGGTAGTCCATTCTGTCACCCATGCCGATCGGGTCATCGCCTACGTCGGTCACGCGGCGGGCGGGGTGATCGCAAGCGAGAATCATCAGCCGTCCATCATAGGTGAGGCGCTCCCTGCGCTGCCTCTGCTCGGCCTCTCTGGCTATGATGTGGGGATCCTTCACTCTGGCATCTGTGATCGCCTCGAACATGTCTTCGGTGAAGAACTCGCGCGGCCGAAAGAAGTACGCACCTAGAGCGTAGTTCACATCATATCTGTCTCTGGCCTCATCGAGGTAAGCCTTAGCTGTCCTGATGATCGAGTCGCTCTGCTCGCCACCCCGAGGCTGAATCTCGAACCCTATGCCCTTAGTGTATCCGATCGCCTGCAGTTCTTTGACAAACTCAGCCAGCATATCCTTGGTTACAGCAGAACCCGGGTAGTCGAGGCGCGGGTGAGTGTCTCCATACAGAGGGTCGTTCTTGTCCAGAACGCACGTGCCGATGTGGACATGCCCGAGGAACGGCGCGATCTGGCGCAGGACGAACGGGTCCTCGCCGTCGAAGCTGGCGTCCCTCATGAGCAGCATGTGGCTAAGGTCGTACATCAGCCACAGGTTGGTTCGCTTGTAGACGTTTCTGATCTCCTGGACAACCTCGAGGGCATCGGGTGTCGGGCCGATAAGCATGTTCTTGCATCCAGGCTCATCGAGCCTGTCGAACATCTCCAGCCACACATTCATCTCGCCGATTCCAGCCTCTTGCCCTTTTCTGCTAGCATACTCGCAGATCTCATCGAGCGATCTGACCAGGGCCCGCATAGATTCCCTTCTCGCCTTGAGCCCGCTGGCCGTGCCGGGATCCCTCCCGCTCACCAGCGCGATGTTCACAGCACCCAGCTCGAGCGCCTCATCGATGCAGCTTTTGATCCTCGCGACAGCGTTGCGGCGGTTGAGCTCATCGAGTGACGAGATGTCTCCTTCGTCTATCAGCCCGTCCTCGTTTATGAGCTGAACAGGTTGAGCTGCGAAGGTCACAACCATCTGCGCATCCTTCAGAATCTTCGCAACCTTGGCGCGGTGATTCCGGTTCTTGATCCTCGTGATCTCTATGCCTTTGAAGTACGGATCATCTGCTACCTTCTTGATTGTCGTCAACAAGTAATTCTCAGGTGCCTCGCCCCTCTGCACTGCGTTCGTCTGCGCCGGACCGGGGTACGCCATGCAGTGAACCAGGCCTATAACATTGTTATCTAGCGCCATACTCTACTCCCCCAATACAAATCGCGTTAGCCACGCGTACGCCCTTCTATCACTACGGGAATACTTCCCTATTTACTATGTTGGGCGGCACTTCTCCTCTGACTGCAGCCAACACGTTTGTGGCTGCCATGATCGCCATCCTCGTTCTGGTTTCAACCGTTGCGCTGGCGATATGAGGAGCGAGGACCACATTGTCCAGCTCAACGAGCCCGGGTTCCAGCTCAGGCTCAGCTTCGTATACGTCGAGTCCTGCGCCGGCGATCTCGCGCGCCCGGAGCGCTGCGACGAGCGCCCGCTCATCGACAACTGGACCTCGCGACGTGTTGATCAGGATCGCCGTGTCCTTCATCGCTCTGAACTCCGCCTCTCCAAACAGGTGGCGAGTGCTTTCCATCAGCGGCACATGAACGGAGATGAAGTCCGACCGCCTCAGCAGCTCGTCGAATGGTGCGTAGCGGACTCCGAGGCGCTTCTCCTCGTCGGGATCCCGTCTGTACTCATCGTAGTACAGCACTTCCATTGAGAAGCCGCTCGCGCGCCTCGCAACCGCCTCTCCAATCCGGCCGAAGCCGACTATGCCCAGAGTCTTTCCGTACACATCGCATCCCAGGAACAGCATCGGAGCCCAGCCTCTGAACAGCCCTGCCCGCGTGAATCTGTCGCTCTCTACAACGCGCCTGGCAGTGGACATCAGAAGCGCCCAGGTGAAGTCCGCAGTGGTCTCGGTGAGCACCCCTGGCGTGTTCGTCACAAGTATCTTCCTCTTTGTGGCTGCTTCCACATCGATGTTGTTGTAGCCCACAGCGTAGTTGGCGACAACCTTCAGGCTAGGATTTGCATCCAGAACCGCCGCGTCGATCGTGTCCGTCAGCAGGCAAAGCAGAGCATCCTTGCCCTTCACTCCTTCGATGATCTCCTCCCGCGTGAGGACTCGGTCCTCTTGGTTCACCTCGACTTCGCATTCGGTTCGAAGCAGGTCAAGTCCCGGTTCAGGGATTCTCCTCGTAACGAAGACAGCCGATCTCATTGTCTGCCACCTCCACCCACACTCATGCAAGTACTATGTCGATCCCAAGGTCCCGCATTTCAGCGAGCAGTGCCTCGTTGGCCGAGCGGTCTGTGACCAACCCATGCACCTCCGAGATTTGCGAGAAACAGACGAGCGAGCTCGCGCCGACCTTGGTTCCGTCCGCGACTACATAGGGTTTGGTCGACGCCTTTATCATTGCCGTCTTTATCTGAGCGTCGTAGACGTTCGATGCGGTGAATCCGCGTTCGAGGCTCACTCCGCTGGCGCCGATGAACGCTATGTCCACGCGGAATCGTTCCAGAAACGCCTCTGCGTCAGGTCCTACTAGAGCCTTGCTGTCTGAGTCGAGTACTCCTCCAGCCATGATGACTGTGAAATCCTTGTTGTCTGCCATCTCCAGAGCGATCAGCGGAGAGGTGGTGACTACTGTCAGCGCCTTCTTGTCCCTCAGGCACCGTGCTACCTCAAAGGTTGTCGTTCCGTTGTCCAGGATCACGGCCGCCCCGTCCCTTACCAGCTCCGCAGCGGCCTTACCAATCAGCTGCTTTTCCTTGGGAGATTGGGTCTGCCTGAGGTGGTACGGGTACGCAACCCTGAGGCGCTGGTTCAGGACAGCACCACCATGCGTCCTGTCTATGAGTCCTTCGCTTTCCAGCTGGCTGAGGTCGCGACGGATCGTCTCATCCGTCACGCCGAAGCGCTCACAGAGATCCGCCACCTTGACGCTCTGGTTCTTCTCCATGAGCTGCAGTATTCGCATGCGCCGCTCTGCCGCAAGCAACGGTGCTTCTCTCCTTCACTCCTATGCATCCAGGAGTATGTGGTTTAGCGTGGTTATGTGTTGGAATGTGTGTGTTAGAGTCTTCTATTCCACACATAACCACATACTCCTTCTTTGAATTCGAGAAAATGGCGTCACGAACATCAACTCGGGGAGCAACACATAGACATGATACCCGGAGGGAGAAACGATCATGATGAACGTGATCTGGCTCGTCCTGATAGCAGCCGGGATTGCAGTGGCCGGGGTGACCGGAAGCTTTAGCGCTGTTTCGAGCGAGATCATGGAGTCGTGCAAAGCGGCTGTCGAGTTTGCGATTGGAATCACAGGGGCGCTCATGATGTGGTCGGGTCTGATGCAGGTTGCTTCGGCATCGGGTCTGACCAAGACACTGGCAAGAGCCCTTTCGCCCGTGGTCAGAGCGCTTTTTCCCAGCGTTCCGCCGAACCATCGTGCCCTCTCCCACATCTCGCTCGCAATGAGCGCCAACATATTGGGCCTCGGAAACGCCGCCACGCCACTCGGCCTCAAGGCCATGGAGGAACTCCAGAAGCTCAATCGGAGGAAAGACACCGCGAGCGACGCCATGTGCACTCTCCTGGCCATAACTACATCGAGCATCACTGTGGTGCCGACAACTGTGATCGCTATGCGGAGTATGGCAGGGTCTTCGAACCCGTGCGAGATCATCGGAACGACTCTCGTGGCGACTGCCTGCTCCACAGGAGCCGCTTTGCTCGCAGACCGGCTCTTCAGAGGCAAGAGCAAAGGCAGCCGCACTCGGATCGAGAGGTGACGGTGCCAGGTGTCATCTGCAGGCTCGATTGCTCATGCACTTGCCGAAGCGGTCCAATGGGTATCTGACTTGGCCATACCGCTGCTGATCGCAGGGATCCTGGTGTCTGCGGCGCTAAAGAAGGTGCCCGTCTATGACGAGTTCGTCAGAGGTGCGAAGGAGGGAATCGCCACATCCCTCCGTATACTGCCGTTCCTTCTCGCCATGTTCATCGCGATAGGTGTGCTCAGGTCGTCAGGCGCGCTGGAGCTCGCCATGCATGCCGTGTCGCCGGTTCTTCGCGTCGTGAAGGTTCCGCCCGAAGTTGCGCCGCTGGCCGTCATACGCCCTATCTCCGGCACAGGGTCGCTGAGCTACCTGGCAGAACTGCTGTCGCAATACGGACCCGACTCTTTGATAGGCAGGATGGCTTCGACCATTCAAGGCAGTTGCGATACCACTCTCTACATTGTGACCGTCTACTTCGGAGCAGTGGGCGTGCGCAGAGTCCGGCACGCAGTGTGGGTCGGGCTGCTTGCAGACCTGGTCGGGTTCATAGCCGCTGTCGTCGTGTGCCGCCTAGTGTTCGGCTAGGCGGGCACCAGACAAACGCTCAGTGTCTGTAGGCAAGCGAGTCGATCCGGGAGCGCATGTGCTCAATGCATTGGTGCACGCGGCTTCCAGGCGCTTGAGCTTCCCGCAGGTCATATAGCAGCTGAATGAGCACTTCTGCGAGCTTCTGAGAATCGTGCCTGACCAGATGAGTCTCGCTGACGACTGGCGCCCGAAGGACTCGGATCCCCTTTTCCGCGAGAGCGTCAGAATCGTCCTTGACCGGTTCCTGTGACATTGACCTGTATTTCGCAATCAGGTGCTCTGAGACGGGCGTGTCATTGACAATGCAGAAGTCTATAAGGTCAGGATAGGAGTGCTCGAGGACAGCGTTCACATGGTCGCACACGGTGTAGTTGTCTGTCTCGCCTTTCTGAGTCATGACGTTGCACACGTAGATCTTTGGCGCCCGAGCCCTGCGAATGGCCTCTGTCAGTTCCTTTACCAGCAGATTTGGGATTACGCTGGTATACAGACTGCCCGGTCCGAGCACGATCGCGTCGGCCGTTCTGATGGCCTCGATTGCCTCCGGCAAAGGCCGGCAGCTCGGAGGCTCGATGAAGACCCTTTTTATCGGCAGTTCATGGCTGGCGATGTTGGTTTCCCCGCGGACTGTGGATCCGTCGCTCATCTCAGCCCAGATGGTGACATCGCTCAATGTGGACGGGAGGACTCTCCCACGTATGGCCAAGACCTTGCTGGATTCCTTGACTGCAACCTCAAAGTCCCCGAACAGATCGGTAAGTGCGGCAATGAGAAGGTTGCCGAAATTGTGGCCGTTCAGGTCCGTATTCCCCTTGAAACGATACTGAAAGAGCTGCTCCATAAGGGGCTCTTTGTCTGCGAGGGCGACCAGGCAGTTGCGAATGTCGCCCGGAGGGAGAATGCCCATTTCGGTCCGAAGCCGTCCGGAACTGCCGCCGTCATCCGTGACAGTGACTATAGCAGTGATGTTCGTAGTGTATTCCTTGATGCCCCGCAGAAGCGTCGAGAGTCCGGTTCCGCCTCCGATCGCCACTATCGATGGACCTCGTCTCAGGGTGCTAGCCTGAAGCATATCATGTGCGAGGCGCCCGCCGTAACCCGGCGCCACCGCCGCGACTACGCACTTCACTGCCTTGCTCAGCCCGAATCCGATTCCCAGAACCCCGAGAGACAGCAAGGCAAATCCCAGGATCACGAAGTGTCCTCCGGCGGATGCCTGTGGCCCGATGTGAGTCCACGACCTCACCATCTCGACTACAACGCCTTCTCCAAACAGGCAATCCAGCCCGACTCCGGCCAGCAGGCCTCCGACGATGGTAAGGATGACCCACCGCTTAATGCCTATTCCCGGATACAGCCACTTCAGGAATCCCAATGATCCGATCCCCCTCAGTCGGCTTCCTCATCCGCGGCCCTCGCCGAACTTGCAGACATATCTCTGTGTTCAAGCCTGACCGAGTATCCCTGCTGCTGGAGGAACTTGACTATGTCCTCCGCAAGTACCACAGACCTGTGACGTCCTCCAGTGCATCCAATGCCGATTATGAGATGGCTCCTGCCTTCCTCGATGTAGTTCGGGACCAGAAAGTCCAGCAGGCCGAGAAGCCGCTCCATAAACTCCTGCGTCACGGGCCACTTGATGACGTAGTTGCGGACGTCTGCGTCCTCTCCGGTCAGAGGCCTCAGTGACTCCACCCAGTACGGGTTTGGGAGGAACCTGCAATCGAAGACGAGATCGGCGTCGAGAGGTATGCCGTACTTGAATCCGAACGAAACGACCGTGATAGAGAAGGTGTCCGACTTCACATTTTCGCTGAAGAGCTCGATGAGCTTGTTTCTCAGTTCTCGTGCTGACAGGCTGGACGTGTCAATGACATGGTGCGAGGCGGCCTTGATTGCTGCGAGTATCTGTCGTTCTCGATGTATCCCTTCGAGTATGCCGCCTTCTGAACCCAGCGGATGCCGCCGCCGAGTCTCTTTGAAGCGCCGCAATAGAGCCTCGTCCGAGGCCTCGAGGAACAGAATGCGGAAGTCAGGCGATATTCTGCGAAGATCCTCGAGGTCAGTGAGCACTTCCGAGAACGACTCGCCGCTGCGAACATCGATTACCAGTGCTATCCTATTCAGCTTGCGGTCAGACTGTGAAAAAAGCTCAGCCGCCTTGCGCACGAGCTCAGGGGGTAGATTGTCTATGCAGAAGTACCCCATGTCTTCAAACGACCGGACAGCTTCGCTCTTTCCGGCTCCCGATAGACCTGTGACGACAACGATTCGCATATGGAGCCCTCCAGTGCCGATGTCAGTCGGACTATCTCGAGCCTCTATAGTGTTCTCAAGGACATGCCCCAATTCCTGCACAGTTGCTGCGCCCGACACTTGGGCAGCAGCTATCCGACGACGTCTTTGGACATGAGTCGAATGGTGGTTCGATCCTGCCAGCCGAGTCTCCGCCAGAAACCGGCCCCCTCTGCGTTGTCTGCCATCACCATGATATGGCACTTGCCTATTCCAACGGAACAAAGCGAATCAATGCAGCACTTCTCCAGCGCAGCCCCGATGCCTTGCCTTCGGGCATGCTTGGCGACGGCCATGTGATGAATCAACCCTCGCCTGCCGTCATGGCCGCACAGCACCGCCCCAATGATCTCTCCCTGCCTCTCCGCCACGAAGCTCATGCCCGGATTCCTGTCAAGATACTGCGTGATGTTCTCCCTCGAATCCGCACTGCTGAGCCCTATACCGTCGCAAGATTGCCACAATCGCAGCACTTCGTCGTAGTCCGCAGGAGTCATCGCCCGGATCGAAACTGCCTCGTCAGCTGCTCCGGCAGCCGTCCCTGCCGTCGGCCAAGCAGTCGCCCCTGTAGGCGTTGCCGCCTGTGCCGACGACACCCCGCTTTGAGCCTGCTGCATGTCCTCTCCATGCGGACAGCGACCTGTGCCCTTGAGCTGGTCTTCATATGCGCGGCTCGCCAGGATCTGTCTGAGGCTGCCGACTATGTAAGCAGCTTGGAGCCTCCGCACTTCCTCAGTGAAGTGAACATCGTCGCAGTAGACGTCTGAACCGAGACTGACAGTAAAGCTATACAGGTCGAGCACAGGCAGTCTATGCTCTGCGGCAACCGAGTCCGCGATCGAGTTGTACCTGATCACATCGGAGTTGTGGCGGAGCCACTGCGGCGACCCCGCGTTGTGTCTCTCGTCATCGACAGGCGTGGTTCGCACCCAGACGACGGGGCATCCCGCCCTGTGTGCGGCCGAGATCGCTTCGATCAAGTTGCGCCTGTACTGGTCAGGCTCGATCTGGTGCCGGCCGGTCTGGATGTCCAACTTGATGTCGTGGAGCCCGCAGTTCAGCATGAGCAACTCCTGTCCGGCCTGCGGCTTTCCGGCACAGGTGTGCGAAGCATAGCGATTGAGGATCAGCGACAGCACCTTTGCACTGTCACCGCCGTTATCTCCCACGGGCTTGTGGAGGTCTTCGACCGACTCGCCGGCTCTTCTCGGCCGGTCATATTTCAACCGATCTCCGAGCATCGACTTGAGATACGGTCCGTACTGTATGGAAATACTGTCTCCAATCACGTACAGTGACTTGATGTCCACTAGACCACTCACTCCCGTTCAGCTGTAATGATGCACTATTCCCAGTATTCACACAAGCACCCAGAGCTTCTCATACGATGTTCGCCGTGCAGCTCGATACTCCTGTGACCCAAGGGGTCTAGCCGAGGGTCCTGCAGGCTCAGCAAAGCAGTCTCGAGAGATTCATCCCTCGGAACAGGGAGTCAATCCGCTCGATCCACTCGAGGTCGCTGATATTGCCGCCGTCGTCCTCGCCCTTGGCGACAGCCTCTGCGATCGAGATCATCCTGTAGAACCTGTCCCTGTGCTCATTGAACCGGGATCTGGCATACGCGGCCGCCTGACCGGTGGTGATGAGGAACGGCCAGTCGCTGCTCTGCATCAGCATGAGTTCCCGCACACATTGACTCATCAGGCGTCGTACAGGCCCCTCCCCGGCAAGGAATCCCCTGCAGCGTTCCACTGCGGAGTTGAGCCTTTCCTCAGCCCTGTTCAGATCCTCCCAGAGCCATACCGTCGAGTCGTTCATCCATGTGTAGTGCTTGCCGCCTATACCCCATGAGCTCTCCTTCAAGCGAACCGATTCTGTTGGCGGGAAGCTGGCCAGATATGTGGAAGGAGCTACAACGCCTACTTCGGGCACAGACTGCATCTTCTCCAGCACGTGACGGAGCCACTGCGGCCCCTCATGCCACCAATGCCCGAAGAACTCTATGTCGTAGGGAGCCACGAGTGCCCCGGGAACGTCCGAAGTAGCAGCAAAACCGGAGAGCAGATCCCTGACGAGGTTGACGAAGTGGTCCGATTGCTCGTCGACGCGAGCCATCGCCTGTTCAGGGTTGTACAGCTCCTTCTGATCCAGCCCGGTCAGCCTGTTCGTGACCCGCCAGTATCTCAGCCCGGACTCGTCGTCTCTCTTGTGGAACTCTCTGTAGCTCCCATCTCCCGGATATCCCCACTCACTCGACCATACCTGAGAGCCGGTTCTCCGGTCTCTGCCGAAGACCACGACACCGGAACCCTCAACGAAATACGGGCGGAATGTTGTCTTGCCTGTGATCCTTGCTGACTGGTCAGCCTCGGGCTGTGTGCAAGCGCCTACGGGCTGAGCGCTGTACATTCCCAGTGGAGTTCCGCCCTCAATGGCGTGTGAATCGACAATGAAATACTGGATCCCCAGCTCCTCTACGTACTTCTCAAGCCCTCTCTTCACGGCTGTGCCGTTGTCATAGCGACCGCTGCGTTCTAACCCGCCGCCAGCCGACTCGCTGCCGGTCAGGTCACTGCCTTCCGGCCGGCTATCTTCCGCACTTACCGGCGGCCTGTATCCGCACTCTGGCAGCCAAATACCGGCCGGATGGCGTCCTAGATAGGTCTCGTGGGTCTCTCGGCCGACCAGCAGCTGCATTTTTATGGACCGCTCATCGCTGATCAGAGGCAGATACGCGTGTGTCGCGGCAGTCGTTATAGCTTCAATGCAGCCGCTGTCCTGCAACCATCGAAACCCACCCAACAGGTCGCGATTCCACCGCCGGACGTACGAGTCTCTGACCCCCTCGTAGTAGTCGACGTAAGCCTCAGCCAGCCGCCTGAACTTATGGTCACAGGTCGCAGCGAACCGGGCGACATCCTTCTTGGCTGCGGCTATCCTTCTATCCAGGTAGTCTTCAAAGCCGCCGTTCATGTAGGGGTCAGCGAGCTGCTCCATCAGCACAGGAGATATTCCGATGCAGACAGTAGTAATGAGGGCCCTTCTGGAGAGATCGGCAAGCACATCCAGTACCGGCACGTATGTCTCAGCCATCGCCTCGTAGAGCCACTCTTCACCGAATGGCCATTTTCCAGCGTTTTTTGTGTAAGGAATATGACTGTGAAGGACAAGACAGAAGTAGCCTTTGGCTGTCATGATGCTCCTCTAGAAGCAAGGTCTAACAACAGCGGGATCCGCGGGAAGGGCGTCAAGTGACACGCCACCCAGACATGCCATACTAGTTATTGTCTCCGACCCCGTGCCAGTTATACTTCGCCCGTCGACGTGCGAAGGAGATAGCGGTATAAATCCACATCTGAACGGCGATATTAAACGATGGACGCACTCGCTGCTCAAAATGCCTTTTTCTTTGACCTCTTGTTTCCGAATTCACAGCATGCCACGACACAGTACACAGCATGCCACGACATAGTATGGGGAGGACGCGTCAATCCAATGCAGGACTCAGCTGGCATGACCGGCAGGGAGAAGAAAAACCGTATAGAGATGGGGGAAGACATCCCAGCCATCCAAAACACCGATTCTCCGTCCGGTCTGTACACGCTCGAGTCGCCTGGTCGCAGCATTCCTGGCAGCTCGATTCCAGCGGAGCGGCCTGCCTTCGCTGTACAAGAGCCGCTGCCTCCAGCGCCCGACCCCCCCGAGTACTTCCTTCCCCGCAGATACGACGAGACAATCTTGTCGCTAATGGTGCGGGATCCCTACTGGGTCTACGCATACTGGGATATATCGACCACTGATGTATGCCGCATAGACAGAGATCACGGTTACGGAGCATGGAGTGCAGGTTCCAAGATACTGCGAGTCTACGATGTCACCGATGGAGGAGCGCACTTGGGCCGCGCCCTGATGAACATCGGAATCGGCGACGATTCGGCGAGCTGGTATATAAACGTACCCGAGGCGAACAGGGCATACTGCGCAGACATGGTCCTGATCACGCCTGCCGGACGCGAGATTGTCCTGGCCAGATCCAACTCCGTGTTCACTCCCAGAGACGGTGTGTCAGACGTGATAGACGAAGAGTGGATGGTGCTGCGCGAGTATGACAGACTCTACTGGATGTCTGCAGGTTTCGGACCGAGCTCGCCTGAGTTCCAGCGGCGATTCGTCGCAAGGGCGATGAAGCACAGGCTCCTGATGGGCTCTCAGCTTCTTGCTGCTGGATTCAGCCCGGCAGGCCCATGGGGCGCCGAGCACTCCAAGGGCGGAATGTCCGGCGGCTCAAGGATACGCCTGCGTGCCGAGATATCAAAGATTGATAATGCGCGTGCTGAGATGTCGAACACAAACAGAGCCCGGCACCAACAGAACCGCACAGGGAGGTCGTAAAGATGAAAGAATCCACTAAAGGCTTTCTTGCGATCATCCTGCATGCTCATCTCCCCTATGTGCGCCACCCAGACACGACTGACTTCCTCGAGGGCATCTGGCTGAATGAAACGATAACGGAGACGTACATCCCACTGCTGGATGTTCTGAACGGCTTGGTGGCGGACGGCATAGAGTTCAGAATAACTGTATCCCTGTCTCCTCCGCTGATGGCGATGCTCTCTGATCCGATTCTCCAACAGAGGTACATCGACCACATAAGCCGTCAGATCGAGCTCAGCGAAAAAGAGGTTCAGAGGACCAGCTGGGACTCACAGATCCACCCACTTGCCATCATGTACAGGGAGAGGTTCTACCACGCCAGAGAGGTGTTTGAAAGCCGGTACGGCAGGAACCTGCTCAACGGGTTCGCGCACCTTCAGAGGTCCGGTGCAGTCGAACTGATCACGAGCGCTGCCACACACGGATTCCTGCCATTGATGGACTTGGTGGAGGAATCAGTGTCGGCGCAGATCGCTGTTGGCGTCAACAGCTACAGGAGCCACTTCAATACCGAACCGGCAGGTTTCTGGCTGCCTGAGTGCGGCTTTTCCCCGGGAGTCGACCAGGTGCTCGCCCAGCACGGCATCAAGTACACCATAACCGACACCCACGGCGTCCTCCATGCGTCGCCTAGACCAAGGTATGGGGTCTACGCGCCCATCTACTGTCGCTCAGGAGTTGCCGTCTTCGGACGCGATGTCGAATCGTCGAAGCAGGTGTGGAGTGCCGACGAAGGCTATCCCGGAGACTTCGACTACAGAGACTTCTACAGGGACATCGGATTCGATCTCGACCTTGAGTACGTGAGGCCTTACATACACAGAGGAACGAGGGTGCATACAGGCATCAAGTACCACCGAGTCACAGGGAAAACCGATGACAAGGCGGTCTACAACCGGCAGGCTGCTCTCAACAAGGCTATGATTCACGCGGGCAACTTCATGTTCAACAGAGAGAGACAGATTGAGTTCCTCGCGTCCATACTCGACAGGAAGCCGATCGTTGTGGCCCCGTACGACGCTGAGCTCTTCGGTCACTGGTGGTTCGAAGGGCCGGAGTGGCTGGACATGCTCATCCGTAAGTCAGTGTCGGAGCAGAACATCTACACCCTGATCACGCCGTCGGACTACCTCAGGATCTACGAGCGAAACCAGGTAGCGACTCCCTCCATGTCTAGTTGGGGGTACAAAGGGTACTGCGAGGTATGGCTCAACGAGACGAACGACTGGATCTACAGACACCTCCACAGAGCCTCGAGGCAAATGGTCGAGTTGGCACGCAAGTACCGAAGAGCGGACGGACTCCTCAGGCGCGCTCTCAATCAGGCAGCAAGGGAACTGCTCCTTGCCCAGAGCAGCGACTGGGCATTTATCATGAAGACAGGCACGATGGTGGACTATGCAGTCAGGAGGACCAGAAACCACCTGGGGAGGTTCTCCGAACTGTACAGCCAGATAACACAGAACCGCGTCGATCCCGAGTACGTAGCTCACCTCGAGTGGAAGGACGCCATTTTCGAGAACATGGACTACTCGGTGTACGCGCCGCAGCGCGTCAGCGCCAGCTAAGCCCGCAGGCCGGCTGAACGGCGGGCGCGCTAAGAATGCTCGCCGTGCTTGCCCGACTCAGGACTCCGTTGCCCACTGATCTCCGTGATGCGCGACACATACATATTCCTGAGTTCCATCGCATCTTCCATCGATGCTGCTTCGCTGTACACATGAACCACCGGCTCGTCGGAGTCGGGAAGTACCAGAGCCCATCCTGAATCGTGGTACACCTTGATCCCGTCGAGAAGCTCGAGTCTGTCTTTCGCCTCGGTTTCGATCAGGGTGCGCATCACCTCGCCCTTTCTCTCCCACGGGCACGACACCGTGGCCTTGTCCATGTGTATCGGAGGCACCCGCGTCATCAATCGTGACAGCGGCACCTTCTCCTTTGCCATGAACTCCAGGATCCGCGCCAGCGCAGCAACCGCGTCGAAAGCCGGCTGGAAGTTCGGCAGATCAGAGCCTCCTATGAACACCTTCTCCCTCATCATGGTCTCCATGACCGACCTGAGGTTCGCCTTAGTCCTGACGACCTCGCCGTCGAACTCACGGGCAAGCCGCTCGATGGCGGCAGGCGCCGTGACCGGAGCCACGACCCGCGCTCCGGTCCTCTGCCGCAAGACCATCAGTGACAGCAGTGCCAGGAAGCTGTCACCTGAGAGCGACGAGCCTTTCTCGTCCACAAGAATGACCCTCTCACCGCCTGGATCGATGACAACTCCGAGGTCCGCCCCTGACGACAGGACCCGCTGCGAGACTCCGACAAGGCCCTCGAGAACTCGATCGGCTTCGGCCTCGATTCCGATGGGGCCGTCTGCCAGCCCGGCACGGTCGATCGCACCGTCCGCCATGCCGTCACCAACACTGTCGGCCACACCAGCGACGGCGTCGTCGATTGCACCGCCAACCGCTTTGCCGACCGCATCGTCGACTACTAGCAGATCCAGGCCGAATCGTTCCGCTAGACGGCGGACGAGAGGGAGCATGGTCAGGCGGTCAGCTTCGAGGACAACTCTGAACCTGCGGTCCCTTACCGCCTGCACGTCAAGTGTAGACTCCAAGGCATTCAGGTAGTGGGCAGCAATGTCCGGTACATAAGACAGCTCACCGGCTGCGTGTGCGTGGGCTCTCGCGAAGTCCTCGCCGAAGAAATCGCGTTCGATCCTTCGCTGCTCTGAGCCAGCTATGTCCAGTGCCTTCTCGTCGATGAACCGCAAGAGGACTCCATTCGGGTCGCCCGCCGGCCGGCATACGTAGATCCCTCCGCCAGACTTCAGTTTCGCAACAGCGAACCTCGCCACAGGTATGGTCACGGTTCCGATGTCCCGTACGTCGCGCCCTGAAGACAGCACTCCTGCAGACAGCGCTCGCTTGATGACTTGAGC
>JAAYAB010000250.1 GCA_012719595.1 Bacillota bacterium | reverse complement strand
GGATTCGGCTGCCCAGCTGCGCGGCTCAGCGGACGGGCGATGTGGTGCCTGACGGCGTATCTGAGCACGATTCGGTGATCTTGCCTGTGATCTCGCCACCGGCGATGGTCGAGTCGCCGGATCGCTTTGACGCCGAGCTGCCCGTCACTCGCCAGGCCGCGTACATAGGCATCAGCGACTTCTGGCCGGACAGGACAGACAGGCGGGACTGGCGAGTGGACGACTGGATCAGGGCGCGCGGGACTGCGGGCGGTTCTGACAGGGCTGCGGGCGGTTCGGACCGGACTGTAGGCAGACCCGACCGGACTGTAGGCAAGCCTGATCGGGCTGCGGGCACTTCCGGCGGGGCCAGGGGCACTTCCGGCCGGACGGGGGGCAGCTCCGACCGGACGGCGGGCACCTCCGACGCGACGGCGGGCACCACTGACAGGACTGCGCACGCTTCTGAGAGTGTCACGCCGAGCGCTTCCGGGAGTGTGACATCGAGCGCTTCCGGGAGTGTGACACCGAGCGCTTCTGGGAGTGCCAAGCGAGGCGCTACTGAGAGTGTCAGACCGGGCTCTTCCAAGAGTGTCAAAGCAAGCACTCACAAGAACGCCAAATCCGGCACTTCCGAGATTGCCAGCCAGTACTACGGCCTACCCTCTGAGGCTCGCCTGTGCGACGAGGTAATGCGGTTGCTCGAGCAGAAGCTGAAGACGCCCTCTGTCAGGGGAGTATCCGTGGACCTGCGGTTTGTCGGCATCGGCGAGGCCACAGACTACCTGCGGTTTCTCAGGAGAGTTCGAAAGGCAGCAGGCAGCAGCAGACGGTTGATTGCATCCGTGCCCGGCGAGTGGTTCTGCCGGGATGGGATCCCGAGGAAGGTCTTCAGGGCTGCAGTTGCCGGATTTGCAGTCGAGGACATGCTGGAGTCTGTGGACGTCGTGGTCGTGAGATGCTGGAGGGATCCGCTTCTCGCTGACCCTGACGATGGTGCCCTCACGTCCATTGAGTTCGCGAGGGCAGTTATCGCGGCAGCCACCAGAGAGGTCCCCTGCTGGAAGCTGGCAGCTGGATTCATGTGCGGCGCGGTGATTGACCAGGAGTCCGATCCGATCGAGGCTGACTACATATCAGCGCAACACCTCGAAGAGCTGGCACAGCGGTATGTAGTCAGGCGTCGCTACGATGCTGAGAGCGATTCGCTCAAGGTCTATCTGGCGAGCCGAAAGCTCCAGTGCGATTTCTGGGGCGAAGATGCGAAGACGCTCCCGAAGAAGCTGGCGCAGGTGAACAGGAACAACCTGGTTGGAGTCGAGCTCTTTTGGCCTGGTCACAACCACTCGTTGATCGACGCGTGTCGCGAGCGGTTCGAGCCTTTGCAGGAATTCTGAGGCTCAGGGCTGAATAGTAGCACTAACAGGGAGCCCACCGAAGGGCGCGCTTCCAGCAATTCACGAGTAGGATTGAGTCGTCGATAGGGGGCCCTCGCAGGTCGGGGCGCCTTCGGAGGTTGTCTTTCGAAAAGCAGGGACAGAGGGTCATGGCAGACATGATTGCTTCTGTCTTTACTTACGCGCGTTGACGAACGTCGCCTCACGTGACTGTACGTGACCAGCTACTTGTCAGAAAGGAGAATTGACATGTCGTCTGTGGCGAGCGCAAGCCTCAAGCGCAGCCCCTTGCATGAGGAGCATGTCAGGCTTGGCGCAAAGATGACTGAGTTCGGTGGGTTCGAGATGCCAGTGCAGTATCAGGGCATTCGAGAGGAGCACCTTGCTGTACGGAATCATTGCGGGCTCTTCGATGCGTCCCATATGGGGGAAATCGAGATACTGGGACACGATAGAAAGGCCTTTGTGAACTACCTCCTCACGAATGATGTCGACAGGATCGAGCCCGGACGGACTCAATACTCCTTGATGTGTCAGGACGATGGCGGGGTCGTTGACGATCTGTTCGTGATGGACATGGGAGACAGATACCTCCTGGTAGTCAACGCATCCAACGCCGAGACAGACTTCGCGTGGATCAGAGCTCGAGCTGAGGGGTTTAGGCTGCGCTATTCGACTCCCCGTGTGCAGCCGGTCGGCAGCGAAAGCGCGACGCCGGAGGACAGAGAGGTCACGGTCAATGATGTCAGCGATCAGTTTGCGCTGCTCGCCCTTCAGGGGCCAAGAGCTGAGGATGTGCTTGGAAGTGTCCTTGGCGTTTCTCTGTCGCATCTCAAGTATTTCCAATTCGAGCAGTTCGAGTTTTGCGGTGAGCACATAGTGGTCTCCAGAACGGGCTACACGGGAGAGGACGGGTTCGAGATCCTGCTTCCTACCGCGCTGTCTCCAGATCTGTGGCGCCAGCTCCTTGAACTTGAGCTGGACGGCAAGTTCGTAACGCCGTGCGGCCTAGGTTCACGAGACAGCCTGCGGCTTGAGATGGGGTACTCGCTGTACGGACACGAGCTTTCCCTCGAGATTAACCCATATGAGGCGGGCGTCGGCTTCGCTGTGAGGCTCGACAAGGGCGAGTTCATAGGAGGTCCTGCACTCTCCAAGATCAAGGCGTCCGGGCCCAGCAGACGAGCTATCGCTCTTCAGCTGACTGAGCGCGGAGTGCCTCGAGCGGGAGATCGGGTCAGCTTCAATGGCAAGGACATTGGATATGTTACAAGTGGCGGGTATTCACCCGTTCTGGAGCGCGGCATTGCGATGGCGCTGGTAGATGCCCAGGCAGCGTCAGCACTCGGGCAGACGGGGCAGGCGGCTGTGAGCATCGAGCAGAGACAGCGGAGCTTGGCCGCACAAGTAGTCAAGCTTCCGTTTGTTCCGTCTCGCGTAAAGAGATGAGTGGATCATCGGGGCTGCTCTAGCACTGGAGACACGCGATCAAGAGATGGAGGTGGCTGTTGTGTCGAACATCCCTGAGGAATTGAGGTATGCGGAGACCCACGAATGGGTCAAGGTCGATGGAAAGAGAGCGCTGGTGGGCATAAGTGATCATGCTCAGGAAGAGCTCGGCGATGTAGTTGCGCTGTACCTCCCTGACGTAGGGAAGCAGGTATCTAAGGGAGACAAGCTGGCAGAGATAGACTCGATGAAGACCTCCGATGTGATCTATGCTCCGGTCAGCGGCACGGTCGTCGAGGTGAACAGCGCCGTCGACGAGACTCCCGAGATCGTCAACGAAGACCCCTACGGCAAAGGATGGCTGGTCGTCATTGAGATGAGCTCGCCAGGCGAGGTGGACGACCTAATGACCGCAGCGCAGTATGCTGAGGTCGCCAAGGGGGATTCCTGATGCCGTACATTCCGCATACCCCAAGAGACCAAGAGCGGATGATGCGCGCCATAGGCATCGGCGCTGTCGATGAGTTGTTCCGCGATGTCCCTGAATCGCTCAGGCTCAGGAAGCAGCTGGATCTGCCGGAGCCCCTGTCTGAGATGGAGCTCGTCGCTGAGCTGAACGAGATAGCGAATGCGAACAGGGGCGTGGACCACTACACCAGCTTCCTGGGAGCAGGTGCGTACGACCATTTCGTGCCCAGCGCAGTCAATCACTTGGTCTCCAGGTCTGAGTTCTACACCGCATATACGCCTTACCAGGCAGAGATCAGCCAAGGCATCCTGCAGGCAATCTACGAGTTCCAGACCATGGTCTGCATACTGACTGGAATGGACGTGGCCAATGCTTCGATGTATGACGGCGCTACAGCTGCCGCGGAGGCCGCTGTGATGTCGCTCAACGCGTCCGGGCGCAAGCGAGTGCTGGTGTCGCAATTCGTCAATCCGGAGTACAGATCCGTGATCTCGACCTACCTGTCTGGCGGGCTGGCCACTGTGGATGAGCTGGCATGCCCGGGTGGGGTGACCGGCATAGATCAGTTGCGCGCGATGTTGGACGACAGCGTCGCCTCTGTCATCGTGCAGTACCCGAACTTCGCTGGAATCGTCGAGGATCTGGAGGCGCTCGCAGGCGAGTGCCAGCGCGTCGGGGCGGCTCTCATAGTCATCGCAGACCCGATTTCGCTTGGGCTGCTGAAGTCTCCAGGAGCCCTTGGGGCTGACATTGTGGTGGGAGAGGGACAGTCGATGGGGAATCCTCTCCACTTCGGCGGCCCTTACCTGGGATTCATGGGTGCCCGTGTTAAGTACCTCAGATATCTTCCAGGCAGGATTTCCGGTGCGACAACGGACGGAGAAGGCAACAGAGGGTTTGTGCTGACGCTGCAGGCCAGGGAGCAGCACATTCGAAGAGAGCGTGCTTACTCAAACATCTGCACGAATCAGTCGCTCAACGCGCTGGCGGCAACAATTTACCTGAGTCTGATGGGGAAGACAGGACTCAGGCGAGTGGCGGAGCTCTGCTTGAACAAGTCACACTACCTTGCAGGTCGTCTGTGCGAGATCGATGGAGTCAGCATGGCTTACGAGGCGCCTTTCTTCAAAGAGTTTGTTGTAAGGCTGCCGATGCCGGCAGAAGAAGTTGTCAACAAGCTGAGGACACATCGAATACTCGCAGGCGTTCCTATGGGGCGCTATTACTCAGGCATGGAGAATCTTCTTCTTATCTGCGTCACCGAGAAGCGGACCAAGGAAGACATGGATGAGTTCGTTCAGAGACTGGGGGCGATCCTGTGAGCCGAAGCACTGAACCACTCATATTCGAACTCTCGTCTCCAGGAAGACTAGGAGTGGACCTGCCACGGTGCGACGTTCCCTCTGTGGATCCCGGCAAGGCGATAGGGCAGAACCTGGTCAGCAGCACAGGGCCTGATCTCCCGGAACTGAGTGAGATCGACGTCATCAGGCATTTCACGAGGCTCAGCAAGCGCAACATCGGCGTCGACACTTCGTTCTACCCCTTGGGAAGCTGCACCATGAAGTACAACCCGAAGGTCAATGAAGACCTGGCCTCGCTCCCCGGATTCGCATCCGTTCACCCGTTGCAGCCGGCAGATGACGCTCAGGGTACGCTGCGCCTTCTGTATGAGCTCGAGCAGTTCCTCGTGGAGATCGGTGGCATGGACGCCGCCTCTCTCCAACCCGCCGCTGGAGCGCAGGGCGAGATGACAGGACTGATGCTCATCAGGGCGTATCATATGGCGAACGGCGACTCTGCCAGGAGAAAGATACTGGTGCCGGACTCCTCGCATGGCACCAACCCTGCCAGTGCAGCACTGACGGGATTTGAGGTAGTGGAGGTCATGTCAAATGACCGCGGAGGAGTAGACCTGGAGGACCTGAAACGGCTGACAGACGAGACGGTTGCCGGGCTGATGCTGACAAATCCCAACACGCTCGGCCTGTTTGACGAGAACATCGAAGAGATCGTGAAGATCGTTCACAACGCCGGAGGGCTCGCGTACTACGATGGAGCCAATATGAACGCGATACTGGGTATCTGCAGGCCTGGCGATATGGGGTTCGACGTCATGCACTTCAACCTGCACAAGACGTTTTCGACTCCGCACGGTGGCGGCGGCCCGGGATCAGGTCCAGTCGCAGTCAAGAAGCACCTCACTCGCTTCCTGCCTAAACCGAGGGTACGGAAGGACAGTGACGGGCGGTATTACCTCGACAATGACTGCCCAGATTCGATCGGCAAAGTCAGGTCCTTCTGCGGAAACGTCGGAGTGTGCATAAAGGCGTACTGCTACATCCGGCAGATGGGAGCGGCCGGACTGACCGAGGTCAGCAAAAACGCTGTTCTCAACGCCAATTACCTGTTGTCGCGGCTGAAGGGGACGTACGATCTGCCCTATGACCGGACGTGCATGCACGAGTTCGTGTTGTCTGCGGAGAACCTGAAGAGCTCTGGTGTCAAGGCTCGAGACGTCGCTAAGAGGCTGCTGGATTACGGTGTGCATCCTCCGACTGTGTACTTCCCGCTGATCGTGCACGAAGCCCTGATGGTAGAGCCGACGGAGACAGAGACCATTGAAACGCTCGATGCCTTTGCGGATGCGATGATTGCGATCGCCCGCGAGAGCGAGAGCGACAAGGAGAAGGTCCTCGGCGCTCCGCACGAGACGGTCGTCGGCAGACTCGATGAGGTTCTGGCTGCCCGCAAGCCGGACCTGAGATGGAAGCCGAGAGCGGGTGCGGCTGCTGAATGAAGCGGATGCACCCGACGGTTTGAAAGGGCGCATCTGTGAGCTGGGTTAGGGTAAATGAGGCACGCCTGCAAGCGAAAGGTCTTCGCCTGCAGGCGTGCAGCGCGCTGTGATGCGTACTAGCTTACCCGGCGAAGTGCTGGGTAAACATCTTGCCGTATCTTCCTCCGTCTATGACACCTATACCGATCCTGGTGTAGTTGGGATTCAGGATGTTTGCCCTGTGTCCCTGGCTGTTCATCAGCCCGGTATGTGCGCGCTCAACGGTCGGCGCACCCGCCAGGTTCTCGCCTGCATACCTGTAGCTGACTCCCTGAGAACGCATCAGGTCAAACGGCGACCCGTACGTCGGCGACTGGTGACTGAAGTATCCGAGGTTGATCATATCCTGGCTCTTCATTCGAGCGGTCTTGACAAGCTGCGGGTCTACCTTTAGCGGCGCTAGACCTGCTTCAGCCCTCGCCTGGTTTACCATTGACACCATCGCCTGTTCGTCCGCAGTCAGCTGTATGGTTGATCCTGGGGCAGGCGTGCTCGGACGGTCAGGCTCTGTGCCCGGGGAAGCGGGCGGAGTGTAAGGAAGACGTCCGTAGTACGCCTGGTAGTACTGAAGCCAGGTGGCCTCATCGACGGTCCGCCGTCCTATCCATTCGTACTGACCTGTCGAGGGGTTGTACTTGTAGCAATCCACTTCGTACGCGCTTGCTACTGAGGCTGCAGCCAGTATGGTTATGATAGCTACCAGAACCGCAACCAACACCGGGATACGAATTCCGGCAATCGTTCGAGTATTCACAGAGATCCCTCCTCGCATCTCAGGATTATACCATCTCCTGGCTGGTATTTTGCCGATTCCAGCGTGCCAATGGGTGGAGAGATGGGCTGTGCCGCCATTCTCTGGAGAACCGCTCCTGAGCTGGACAGGCGCAGACGATCGGTATAAGATTGGTACGGAGGTCGATCAATTGACTGGCCATGTAGTCTTTGTGAATCCTAGATGCACCTTGCCCGTTTCTGTTACGGGTGCGAGCTGTCAGCTCGGCTGCGGCCATTGCGGTGGCCGATACCTTCAACACATGACCCCAATCTCGGACGTGATCTCTACGCCGGACGATGAGCACTTGGGCGTCACAAGCTATCTGGTAAGCGGAGGGTGCTCGCCCGACGGCATCGTGCCTGTCTTCGAGCATTTGGAATCGGTGCGAGCGATTGGGCCTGTCGCCGGACGGCGCATCAACATGCATGTCGGCCTGGTGTCTGACGACGACAGCGCAAAAGCGATCGGCGCTGTAGCTGACGTCGTGTCCTTTGATTTCGTCGGCAGCGACAGCGTCATAGAGAGTGTGTATGGACTGAAGCGGTCCGTGGACGACTACGCCCACTCATTCGAGCTGCTGGCGAAGTACTGCCGCGTCGTCCCTCACATATGCGTAGGGCTGAACGGAGGGCTTCCCTCGGGCGAATTGACCGCGCTTCGAATGGTTCGAGAGCTAGGGGCTAGGGAAGTGGTCTTGATCGTCTTCATCCCGACGGCGGGCACGAGATTCGCCGATAGAACCCCACCGGACCTGCAGTATGTGGGAGAAGTCCTGCAATCCGCACGTTCGCTCTTTGCAGACGGTGTGGTGAAGCTCGGCTGCATGAGACCGCGCGGCCAGTATAGAAGCGACCTGGATAGAATGAGCCTCGATCTGGGGATCGACTCCATCGTCCTTCCTCACAGGGAAGCAGTCAGACATGCGCAGTCGACCGGCCTCGCGATAGAGTGGACGAAGGAGTGTTGTGCGCTGTGAACCGTGCAGCCTCCTCACAGCTGAAGCTCACTCTACGAGCATCCGTAGGAACCTGCGTAGCCCTCGGGCTGGCGCGTGAACGTTGCGACGTTCTTCCCACGACAGCGTACCTGCTGCTTGGAGACAGGTGTCGCCGGACCTGCGCGTTTTGTGCTCAGTCATCTTTGAGCACTTCCGCCGCAGGGATGCTGTCTCGAGTCAACTGGCCCGAGATAGATCTGGGCCGTCTCGTTTCGCAGTTGAGGCGCGTGAGTGCTGCCTCAGCCCCAGTCTCTGCAGCCGGTCGCGGCTGCGGCTGCTCGGCTCTAGAGAGAATCTGTATCCAGGTGACAGACTGCGCAGGAGCACTGGACGATCTCTGTGTCCTCGTTCCTCTGCTTAAGTCGTCGGCACAGGTCCCGGTCTCCGTGTCATACAAGCCCAATTCGCTCGCTGACATCGGCAGGTTGCTGAGCGTTGGAGTCGATCGTCTGGGAATAGCGATCGATGCGGCTGAACCCCACATCTATTCCGAAGTCAAAGGCGGAGATTTGTCGTCCGCCAAGGAATACCTCGTGTCAGCTGCATCGCAACACCCTGGGAAGATCAGCACTCATGTGATAGTCGGACTCGGAGAGAGCGAAGAGTCCGTGATCAGGCTCGTGTCCGAGTTCATCGAATGCGGTATCACGGTGGCGCTCTTCGCGTTTACTCCTGTAAGGGGCACTCCAATGGAGTCCAGGAGACAACCGGATATCGGCAGCTACAGAAGGATTCAGGCGGCGACCCACCTTCTGCGGCAGGGCCTCGTCTCGATAGACGATTTTCGGTTTGAGGGCGGCAGGATCAAGAGTATTGAGATCGAGCCGGAGCGAGCCATCAGGGCGCTGCAGTCTGGGATGGCTTTCCAGACTTCGGGCTGTGAAGGCTGCAACCGGCCTTTCTACAACGAGCGCCCGGGATCGGTCCTGTACAATTACCCACGCCCGCTTTTTGCTAGCGAAGTTGAGCAAGCGATAGCTGCCACGGGACTGTGGAAGTAAGACCTTTGGAGGAACAGTAGATGACGGGTTGGCGTCTCATCGTGAGTCCCCCGCTTTCGGGGACGGAGAACATGGCGATCGACGAAGCCATCATGATCGCTGTCAGAGAAGAGAAAGTGCCGCCGACAGTGCGGTTTTACAGGTGGCAACCTCCGACTCTGTCCATAGGCGCCTTTCAAAGCGTGGCGCGGGAGGTCGACGTCGATCGCTGCAAAGCCCTGGGAGTCGGGTTCGTCCGCAGGCCCACTGGGGGACGTGCCGTGCTGCACGATGATGAAGTGACTTACAGCTTCATCGTCAACGAGAGCCATCCCCTGATCCCGCCCGGCGTGAGAGAGTCTTACCAGATCGCTGCGTCTGCTATCGTCGACGGCCTTGTGTCAATGGGTGTGCCCGCGCAGATGTACGCTCGAAATGATGCGGCTGCCGACCGCGCAGCCCGGCCCGGCACTGGGCACGCCCCGGCCTGCTTCGACTCATCGTCCTGGTATGAGATCACAGTCGATGACAAGAAGCTTGTCGGCAGCGCCCAGTGGAGGGAGAAAGGAACGCTGCTTCAGCATGGTTCGATCCTGCTGAGTTTGGATGTCGACAGGTTGATGGAGGTGCTGAGGTTTTCGAGTGAGGAGCGGAAGGCCATTTCGCGCGAGCTTCTTGTGAGTCGGACCGAAACCATTTCGAACGTGCTAGGCCGGCCGGTCAGCTTTGACGAGACGGTCAGTGCTCTGATCAGCGGTTTCTCGAAAAGACTTGACACTCGCTTGGAGGCGGAAGACCTTACCGATTATGAAATCGACTTGGCGCGGCGACTCGAGGCAGAGAAATATGGCAGCCGCGAGTGGCTTCACCGGAAATAGAGTTCTAGCAGCAATTTATGACTAGGCGTTTTATGAAGCTGTGTATAAATCAGCCGCCCGTGGTTAGTCTATAAACGGACAATCGCAGGAAAGCGAGTACGAAGTCGGGAGGTGAGATCTTGGGCGGTTGGTTGAGACACATAGTGAGGCTCGTTGTCTCTGCTCTCGTCCTCATGGTAGTGAGCTGGGTGGCGCCCGGCTTCAGCAGCTTGGGCTTTGTGAGTGCGCTCATAGCTGCGGTGGTTATCACGGTCGCCGGCTACTTAATTGAGGCACTGCTAGGTGAGGGCGTTTCCCCATACGGTCGAGGGATCGTTGGATTCCTTGTGTCAGCTGTCGTGATATACGTTGCCCAATTCTTCACGCCGGGTATGGAGATCTCGATTCTGGGAGCACTCATAGCAGCCTTCGTGATAGGCCTGATAGATATGTTCGTTCCCACCACATTGAGGTAGCCGGCGACTCGCCAACAGTTCTGCCATTGTTTGCGACACTCCTTTCGTAAAGGAGTGTTTTGCATGTACATGCGTATGTACATTCACGTATATACGCGCATGTACGCCGCCGCCGATTTGAAAGACCGCTGCAGCAGTAGTATAATCCACATATACAGGTGAAGAGTTGGGAGGATCGCATGCAGCGACGTACATATCATCTCGACGACGTGGTCCAGATGAAGAAAAAGCACCCGTGCGGAAGCGATCGGTGGAGCATAATGCGCGTCGGTGCGGATTTCCGGATCAAGTGCTTGGGATGCGGCCGAGTCGTCATGCTTCCTCGAATGAAGCTGGAGAAAAGCGTGAAGAGAATCGTGTCGTCCAGGTATGGTCAGCCGTACTCAGCGGGAGATTCCAGCTTGCATGAACATGGGGAGGGTGAGCCCGATGGCCTTGCCTAGCCGACAGAAGTGCACAGCGCTGGACGTAGAGCTGCTGATCAGGTACGCCCTTCGAAAGGGCTTGATTACTTGCAGTGATGAAGTGTATGTGAGAAACGCCCTGCTGGATCTGCTTCGGATCGAAGAGCCGCTCGATGAACCGCTAGGTGAAGAACCGCTCGATGAGCCGCCGGTCGAAGGGTCCGGGATGGAGCGCCCGCACGCGCTTGGCGCTGTGGACTCCATCGACGAGATTCTTGAGAGGCTGTGCGATCATGCAGTCGAGCTCGGGCTGATTTCGGAGAACACAACTGCCTATAGAGATCTGTTCGATACGAGAGTGATGGGTCTCCTGACCCCTCGACCGTCCGAGGTCGTGGCGAAGTTTCTCTCACTTGAGTCTCAGCAAGGGATCAAAGCGGCGACGGACTGGTTTTACGATCTCTCCGGGGCCACCAACTACATACGACTGGGCAGAATCGCCAAGGACCGCAAGTGGTCCGTTGATACACGCTATGGGCGGCTTCAGCTGACGATCAACCTCGCCAAGCCGGAGAAAGACCCGCGTGACATCGCGGCGGCCAGAACCAAGCCGCCGAGCGCATACCCGAAGTGCGTGTTGTGCGTGGAAAATGTGGGGTATGCAGGCAGGGTCGATCACCCGGCCAGACAGAACCTCAGGGTCATACCACTCACGCTGCAAGACGAAGAATGGTACATGCAGTATTCTCCCTATGTCTATTACAACGAGCACTGCATAGTGCTCAAGCGCGAGCATGTGCCGATGAAGATCGATCGGATGACCTTTGAGAGGTTGCTCGATTTCGTCGATCGCTTTCCTCACTACTTCCTCGGCTCCAACGCAGACCTGCCCATAGTAGGAGGTTCGATTCTGAGCCACGACCACTTCCAGGGTGGAAGGCACAAGTTCCCCATGGACGATGCCGGCACAGCCGATACGTACGTGAACAGCAGGTTCCCCGACACTCTCTGGAAGGTCTTGCAGTGGCCTCTATCCACGGTGCGGATCGTCTCCACCAGCCGGCGCCAGCTGGTCGCAGCTGCTGACTGCCTGTTGAATGCATGGATCGAGTACTCCGACGATTCGGTGGGTGTCCGAGCCTTCGGTGCTGACGGGCAGCGGCACAATACCGTCACGGCCATTGCGCGTCGAACTCAAGATGGCGAATACGAGCTTGACGTGGTTTTAAGGAACAACCGCACGAGTCTGGAGCATCCGCTCGGCATATTCCACCCTCACGCGGACCTGCACCACATAAAGAAGGAGAACATCGGGCTGATCGAAGTCATGGGACTAGCAATCCTTCCCGGCCGCCTGCTCGGCGAGCTGCAGGGGATCGTTGAAATCCTCACCGGCAAGGTGAAGGCTTCATCAGTTCCGCTGGACGAGACGCATCCACTGGCAAAGCACAAATCATGGATTGACGAGCTGGTCGAGAAGTACGGAGTATCGCTCGACAAAGACGAGGCCATGCGTGTCCTGGAGAAAGAGATCGGCGCCAAGTTCCAGCGGGTGCTCGAGGACTGTGGTGTCTTCAGGCAGGATTCCGCAGGCCGCGAGGCATTTCGCAAGTTCATGTCCCATGTCGGAGCGGTACGGGTGTAGCCGGCTACCGATGGCTGTAAATATCATACCTGTGTTTGCTTGCACCGGTATGGGTCGGATGGTATAATAGTTTGGCAATCCCTGCTCCGCCCCAGTGGCGGGGCCGCAGTCCGAGGGGAGGTGATGAGTCAGATGAACGCATATGAGGTCATGTTCATCCTCAGCCCCGATCTAGACGAGGAGGGCGTAGAGGCTGGAGTGACGAGGTTCTCGGAGTTGATCACAAACGCCGGCGGCGAGATCGTCCAACTGGAGAGAATGGGCAGACGGAGACTGGCGTACGAGATCAACAAGGTCAACGAGGGGTACTATGTGCTCATCGACTTCAAGGGCAGTAGCGAGGTGGCCCAGGAGCTTGACCGGGTCATGAAGATCACTGACAGTGTCATTCGCTACATGATCCTTCGAAAGGACAAATGAACCTCGATTCGGCGTCGGGAGTGACCGCGCCGAGTGGGACAAAAGGTGCGATTACCTCTAATACTCGTCCCAAGGTGGTGAGTCTCGTGAATAGGATCGTCCTGATAGGCAGGCTGACGGCTGACCCAGAGCTGCGGTACACGCAGAGCGGCGTGGCAGTGGCTCACTTCACGCTGGCAGTTGACCGCCCCTTCTCAAACCAGCAGGGTGAGCGGCAGACAGACTTCATCGACGTAGTCGTGTGGAGAAAGCAAGCCGAAAGCTGCGCAAACTACCTAAGGAAGGGTACCATGGCTGGAGTAGACGGCCGGCTGCAGATTCGCAGCTACGAGACACAGGACGGTCAGAGACGCCGGGTAGCAGAGGTAATAGCAGACAGAGTGGAGTTCCTGGAAAGGGCGAGGAGAGGTTCAGGTGGTCCTGAGGCCCAGATGTCTGCTGACGACGGGCTCGCGGGGGATTCCAGGGGTCGAGCAGAGTCAAGCTCCGATAGCGATTCGGATGACTTCGAGGATGATCTTGACCTGGACAACCTGCCTTTCTAGTAGCTCCTCGCCGAGAGAGCGCTAGGAGGTGCAATTGTGAGAAAGGACCGGAGACGATCCAGACGCAAGGTATGCAGTTTCTGCGTCGATAAGGTCGAGCATATAGACTACAAGGACACTGGACGTCTGAGACGATACATCACTGAGCGGGGGAAGATACTGCCCCGTCGCGTCTCAGGCAACTGCGCCAGGCACCAGCGAGGTTTGACCACGGCGATCAAGCGAGCCAGGCACATGGCTTTGCTGCCGTACGTGGCCGAGTGACGATAGACCAATAGCTTGCTGCTTGGCCTGTGGCGTGTCCCGGCAGGGTTGCCGGTAGCAGATCGAGAGGCAGGAGGTAGATGCATATCTCCTGCTTTTGCTTTTCAGCAGCATAGGGGCTGACTGCGTTGCCTTGCGAGAAACGCTTTGAGGCATCTACCGACAGGAGAACATCGCTCTGCTGAAGAATCGTTACTTGTGGCGATTCACATGAGATTTGGGGGAAGTTGGCGCAGATGAGGCAGGATGTTGATATCGCTCGCAACCTCAAGACCATCGAGTGGCTGAAGGCAGAGATGGCCGGCGGCATTGCATCGCTACTGCGTGCAATGGTCAGCGGCAACTCAGATCGTATGCTTGATTCCCTCTCTGCGCTCATTATCAATGGCTATCTCCTGGGCAAGCGCATCGGCTTCCAATACGAGCAGATCGACCAGACCGTGCATGCGAAGCTGACCGACAACATCAGCAAAGAACATGAGATCGAGAAATGGTATGGCGATCTCTCAGATCTTCTGAAGCACCTGACGTCCAAGAGGAGATGAGCCATTTGTCGGAGCCAGAGGAGCCGAGAACAGCCGCCAAAACACGAGCGATCACCGAGGGAGCAATGCTCGTCGGGATCACAGTGATCATGGCGTTCATTGACAAGTACATCCCAATCCTCAGCCTGTTCCTGGCGATCCCCATGGGTCTGCTGGTAGTCAGGCGGGGCCTAAAGGTGGGGGTCCTGGCCGCAGGCGTTGTCACGGTGCTGCTTTTCGCTCTGACGGGGTCGACTGCCCTGGTCATCGCCATGGATGTCGTCGTCGCAGGCTTGGCGCTGGGATTTGCACACCTGCGCTTTCCGAAGCAGCCGCAGCTGGCGTTCTTGGTGACTGCAGCCGGCTATATACTGTCGTTCGTGCTGATGATCTACGGAGTCGCAGCCATCCTCGGAGTCACTGAGGCAGTCTCCATGACTGGACTCATCGACAGATTCCTCGAGACCTCTGAGAGCTTGTCCGACAAAATGGCCGAGCTGGGAGCCCCGAATGTCTTGGTTGATCCTGAGGTGGTCAGACCCTATCTCGTGATGAGCATTCCTTCGATGATAGTCCTGACGGGGGCTGGAAATGCTGCAGTGGTGTTCTTGATATTCCGCAAGCTCCTGTCTAGATTTGGGCATGGATTGGCGGCGATCCCTCCGTTTCGTGCGTTCCATCTGAACTGGAAGTATGGCTGGGGGTTTGTGTTGGGCCTGCTCGGTATGATGCTCGGCGAGTTTACCGGACGGGAGATCGTGCTGAGAGTGGGCATCAACCTGTTCTGGGTCTTCTACATGCTGTTCACGTTACAGGGATTCTCCGTGCTGTACTTCTTCTTCGGCAAATGGAAGATGTCCACCGCAGCGAAGGTGTTCCTTCTGATCGTTGCCGTATTCACAGGTATAGCCCAGCTGGTATTGACGGCTGCTCCGTGGGTTGGTGTTCTCGATGCATGGTTCGATTTCAGGAAGTTGGAGGTGACGTCGGATGCGGGTGATCCTGACAGCAGACCTGAAGGGTAAAGGCAAGAAAGGCGACATGATCAATGTGGCCGATGGATATGCTCGGAACTACCTGATTCCAAGAGGACTCGCTGTTGAGGCGACAGAGGGGAAGCTGCGCGACCTCAGAGAGATCAAGCAGGCTGAGGCCAAGCGCAAGGAGAGAGAAAAGGAAGAGGCCGAGCAGCTCGCAGAGCGTTTGTCAACAGCAGGCATAGTGCTGAAGGCGAGAGCTGGAGAAAAGGGGCGCCTGTTCGGATCCATCACGAACAAGGACATTGCCGAGGCGCTGTCCAGTCTGGTTGGCGAGGAGATAGACAAGAAGAAGATCGAGCTCGAGGAGCCCATTCGAGCGCTCGGCGAGTACCGGGTGAATGTGAGGCTCTACGCTGGAGTGCTGCAGACCATCAAGGTGACTGTGGTGCCAGAAGAGGACTAGCAGGGTAGTGCCCGCAGTGTAGGCCATCCTCTGATGGCGTATACTAGAGTCGGTGGAAGAGGTTGCGCTATGTACGCTGAACACACGCCGGACCGAATACCTCCTCAAAGCCTTGAGGCAGAGATGTCTACTCTGGGCTCGATGCTCATCGATCGAGACGCGATCGCCAAGGTGATCGACCTGCTCGATCCGGAGGATTTCTACAAGGAAGCCCACAGAGCTGTCTATGAGGCTATCTGTACGCTGTTCGAGAAGGGCGAGCCTGCTGACCTCATTACCGTGACTGAGGCCCTTCGCGAGCAGGGCAAGCTCGATAGGGTGGGTGGAGCTGTCTTCATATCAAGCCTTGCCAACAGTGTTCCCACAGCCGCCAACGTCGAGTACTACGCGAAGATTGTGAAGGACAGAGCCATACTTAGGGCTCTGGTAAAGGCCGGGACGTCAATAGCTGCCTCCGCTTACGAGGTTTCCACGGACGTGGAGGTTGCACTGGATGAGGCTGAACAGGCAATCTTTCAGATAGCTCAGAAGAAATCGATCCAGAGCTACACAGACATCAAGCGGGTCTTGGTCGAGGCGTTTGAGCGCATCGAG
Source organism: Bacillota bacterium (assembly GCA_012719595.1). GTDB lineage: Bacteria > Bacillota > DTU014 > DTU014 > DTU014 > JAAYAB01. Next base: position 931 of record JAAYAB010000250.1, on the reverse strand, counting down.
TATTTGTACAGCAACAAGGGCGGCGTAACCGGAGTCGCCTCGGGATTTACTGACCTGGACAACATCACATCGGGGTTTCAGCCGTCCGACTTAGTAATCATCGCCGGAAGGCCGAGCATGGGCAAGAGCGCGTTCGCTCTCAACATAGTTGAGAATGCTGCGCTCCGAGACGGAGTGCCCTGCGCCATCTTCAGCCTTGAGATGTCCAAGGAGCAGCTGGCACAGAGGATGCTCTGTTCGGTTGCGGGGGTTGACGGACAGAGGCTGCGCACCGGCTTTCTCAGGGACGATGACTGGCCTAAGCTTTCCTTTGCGCTCGGCAAGTTGAGCGAGGCCGCCATATTCGTTGACGATACGCCATCCATTTCGATAATGGAGATGAGAGCAAAGGCCCGCAGAATCCGGGCAGAGCACAACCTGGGGCTTATCGTCGTCGACTACCTTCAGTTGATGGTCGGAAAGAACAGGACGGAGAGCAGACAGCAGGAGGTCACCGAGATCTCTCGGTCGCTCAAGCAGCTCGCAAGAGAACTCGAAGTGCCGGTATTGGCGCTGTCGCAGTTGAGCAGGGCGGTCGAACAGAGAACCGAGAAGATCCCATCGCTCGCAGACCTTAGGGAGAGCGGCAGCCTTGAGCAGGACGCTGATGTCGTCATCTTCCTGTACAGGGATGATTATTACAACTCCGAGAGCGAAAGGAAAGGCCTAATGGATATCATCGTTGCCAAGCAGCGGAACGGCCCGACCGGAAAGGCCTCCCTCGTCTTTCTGAAGGAGTTTGGGCGGTTTGAGAGCCTGGAGAAGCATCTGAGACCTGAAGCGAGGAGTGGAACAAGATGAGTGACGTCCTGGAGAGATACAAGAAGGCGGATTATCCCCTTCCTCCACACAACCTCAGTTGGCGGCTGTACGGTGCAGGCCTCGAGAACCT
>JAAYAB010000249.1 GCA_012719595.1 Bacillota bacterium | reverse complement strand
GGAGTGGCTGAACAGCGTGCTCGCTCAGTTAGAAGCAGATGGACGCGCCTGTCTGGTGACACTGCCCGTCTGGACCGAACCCCGGTGGGTGGCCACAGAGGACATACCCATCCTGTGTGCCGCGGCGCAGCTGCGCTTCAGCGACCTGATCATTCACTCAGGATCGAATCGAGAGAGCATTCGCGAGAACGTTGAGACCGCGCAAAACATGGACCAGGCTAAGGCTACCGAGACCCTGGTCCGCAGGTTTGTCTCGTCTTCGCTCCCATTCAGCCTGGACGATCTGACAGCGGTCTACCCGGTTTCTCACACGGTGGCAATGGCTACCGTAGAGGCGCTGAGAGACCGTGGAGAGTTGATCTCCATACAGCACTGGGAAGGGACTGCTGAAGCCAGGTGGTGCAGGACAGATCTGTATGAGCGCCTCAGGGCCCTGACTTTGCGTTACGCGAAGCGGGACATGGAGCCAAAGAGCAGCGAGACCGTGTGCCGGTTCGTCTTCGCCAGGCAAGGTGTCGCGCCCGCGCAGGCCCGCCGGTTCACAGCCCTCAGCAATATCTCCGGTGAGATGCGCACCGAAGGGGGCTTAGGCGAACCGATCTCTGGCGGGCCGACCTCAAGCGAGCTAATCTCGGGCGAACTGGTATCAGGCGAACCGATCTCAGGCGCACCCAGCGATAGATCGAGTCTGTCCAAGCTCGAACAGGCCGTAAAGATGACCGGCGGGGTGTTCCTGCCAGTCGCTTGGTGGGAGGACTTCGTGCTGCCATCGAGGATGCGCTCATACTCGTCTTACCATCTTGATCAGCTGTGTGCGAACGGCAGGCTCCGGTGGGTGGGCCGCACGAGCGGGTCTACTCACGAAATTGCGATCTTCCATAGCAACGACTTCTTCGACATGTTTGTGAGCGAGCCCGCAGAGGACGAAGACCAGTTGGCGCCGGACGCCATAAAGGTGCTGAACGCAGTGCGGGCCGCCGGCAGCCCCTCCGTGACTGACCTGGCCAAGATCACGTCCTTTTCACTGACCAGGGTATGGAGCGCGCTGGAGGAGCTCGTCTGGAGAGGTTTGGTCTCGAGCAGCGAGTTCATGCCCGTTAGGCTTATGTCCCGCTCTGAATCTATGCGCACAGTCTTGTCCCGCCCCGACTTGCTGGCCAGGACAGGCAGGTGGAGCGTCGTCGCTTCAGTGGCCAGCATGAAGGCAGGAGATGAATCAGCCATCCAGGCTATGGCAGCCCGCATCCTGCGCAGGTACGGGATAATATGCAAGGAGACCTTCGAAGCTGAATGCTCATGGATTCCCTGGCGGGAGGCATACCTGTATCTCGACACGAAGGAGATGGCCGGAGAGTATGTCAGGGGCTACTTCGTCTCAGGCCTTTCGGGCATTCAGTTTTCCACAAAAGAGCTGGTCGACAGCCTCCGGTCATTCGGTGACGAGAGATGGAATCGGGCGAAGAAGGATCCGGACTGGGTAGTGCTCGTTGCTGCAGATCCTGCGGTTCCTTACAGGGCGATGTTCGCTCAGTGCCCGCCGGGTTTGTCTTGGAGCAGAACACAGAGTTCGGCAGTAGTCTTTAGGGATGGAGAGGCAGTGCTCCTGGCGACCAGCTACGGAGCAAACCTGATTCCTGCAGAGGGAATAGATAACGAAACCTTCAATGAGGCAGTGAATAGACTGACCCTTGCCTTCCGGGAAGGACATCTATGGGTCGCGCGTACATCGATGACCGTCAAGGAAGTGGGGGGTCACCAGGTTGAGGAACTGGACGTCGTAACCGCTGAGCACATGAGGCAGATTGGTTATGAGCTAGACTACGCAGGACTCACCGTATGGCGGAAACACTAGATGAGATGTAGTCATGACGGCAGAAGCACTGGTAGAGGTGTAGTCATGATGGCAGAGACACTTATTGAGGTGTTGTCATGACAGGCGCAAAGGACTATGTATTGGTTTCCGATGTACAAGCCTTGACTGCCGCGCTCAGTGACCTTTCGCAGTCTAGGGTGATAGGCGTCGACACCGAGACAACGGGGCTGGATCCGCTGTCCGACAAGCTTCGCCTTGTGCAGCTGACTGCGGAAGGCTCCGATCGTGTCTTCATCCTGGATATGTTTCGCCTTGGAGATCAGGCCGTCCCCGCTCTCCGAGCTTTCTTTGACCGAGATCAGGTCAAGGTCTTCCACAACGCGAAGTTCGACCTGAAATTCCTCAGGAGAGCAGGAGTGACTGTCGCTCAGCCTGTGTTTGACACCATGCTTGCTTCTCAGCTCCTTACTGCGGGCTATCAGGTTGCGGGGCATGGGTTGGAGGACCTGGCAAAGCAGTATCTAGGGCTGAACCTCCAAAAAGGATACCAGATGAGCGATTGGAGCAGGGACCTCACGGACGACCAGCTCGAGTACGCCGCCCAGGACGCGACGGTCCTGCCGAAACTTCGGGCTGCGCTCATTCCGCTCTTGGTGCGTCATGGACTCATAAATACCGCTAAGCTGGAGTTTGATTGCCTAGACGCGGTCGTGGATATGGAACTCAACGGCATGCGCCTCGCCATAGACAGATGGAAACATCTGACGCAGCAACTGCAGTTGGACATGGAGAGAGCAGCTTCTGAGCTCCAGAGCATGCTCAGGGAGGCGATAGTCGGCGAGGTTTCCCTCTTCGGTGCGGAATACCAGACCATAAACCTGGATAGCACCCAGCAGGTCCTGGACGCCCTGAGGTCTCTAGGCGTGCCGGCGGAGGGCACGTCCAGAGCCCAGCTCGCGCCCCTTGCGGGCGATTACCCGGTGGTCGCTGCCCTCCTCAACTACCGCGAGGTGGCAAAGAAGGTCCAGGCGTTTGCCGAGAGCCTGCCTTCGTATGCCCACCCGGTAACAGGAAGGATCCATCCGACGTATCATCAGCTCGGGGCATCTACCGGACGCTTTTCCTGCAGTGACCCAAACCTGCAGCAGGTCCCCAGAGGCGCTGAGTTCAGGTCCTGCTTCATCCCGGATGAAGGCTACAAGATGGTGATAGCCGACTACTCACAGATCGAGCTGAGAGTTGCGGCAGAGATCAGCAAAGACGTGAGGATGATAGCAGCCTACCAGCAGGGGCAGGACTTGCACAGGCTCACTGCATCCCTGGTCACGGGAAAGCCGATCGATGAGGTCACAGGCGGTGAACGCCAGGCTGCGAAGGCCGTCAACTTCGGCCTGATCTACGCAATGGGAGCTGCGGGCTTGCGGGCATATGCACGTAATACTTACGGTGTCGAAATGACTCTCGAGCAGGCAGAGACGTTCAGAAGCAGGTTCTTTGACGCGTATAGAGGACTTGAGAGGTGGCATCGAGCTGTCAGCACTTCGAGAGAGATGTCGACGAGGACCCTTGGCGGGAGGCTGCGCCAGTGGCGGACTGATCCGCCGCTCACAGGGCTCCTCAACACACCGGTTCAGGGGACAGCCGCGGACATAGTGAAGAAGGCTTTGGCTATGCTGGCCAATGCCCTGTCAGGAACAGGTGTGCGGATCATCGGGAGCGTTCACGACGAGATCATACTCGAGGCACCTGAAGCGAAGGCCGAGTGGGCGTCTTCGACACTCAAGTCCACGATGGAACAGGCCGGGCGGCATTACCTCACTCTGGTTCCGGTGATAGCTGAGGTCGCGATTGCTGATTCGTGGGCCGAGAAGTGAGTAAGTGCAGTCTCATAGGCTGATTCGCGAGAGGTAGTTGCGGTTGCATCCCCACGCTTCCTCAGGGCGTCTGTACATGATCCTCACGTACCGCACCCCCCAGTTGAGACAGTCCTGCTCGTCCTCCATGTAAATGTCTATTCGCTTGCCTTTGATCAGCCGCCCTGTGTCCTCAGCAATGTATGTGTATGGACTGAGTGCAGGTATCTTTATCTCTGATCCGAGCGGGATGACGTTTGGATCTACCGCGACGGTTCTGCCCTCCACGGCAGTCGTGCCGGTATACGTCACTCGGTAGGCTGGGTGCCCTGGTTCCTTCCCAGTGCTTCTCTTGTCGGCGTTATATGCTGTTGCTATCACGGTCAGCTCAACCCAGTCATTGTCCGTTCGCGATATATCATCAGCGTGGCCGAGGTCAAGGGAGAGCGGTGTTTGGCGCTGAGGCAGTAGGGCGGCGGTCACAAACAACTGCCGGGAAAGCGCAGTTGAGACAGCCGGCACGCTTGGCTCTGAACCCTGAGAAACGTTGCCCGAAGATTCGGCTAACAGATCGGTGACTATCGCAGCGACGAAGCCCAATCCAAAGCACACAGCAGCCGTAATGAAGAGCATGACCATGCGATGGCTCCTAGTCCTCGAGTGCATGTCTGTTGCCTCACCTCTCACCGCCGTCTCCGGATACTGTCGCCCTGGGAAGGGCTTGCCCGTGTCCTGGACACCAAGACCCTGTCAAGGGCTGGTCCGAGTTCCGGCACTCAGGCCCTGTGAAGGGCTAGTCCGCATTCCGGACATACTTAAGATATGAAGTAAAGGCAGATCTCATGCACGGGTTGGGCTATGGGGTACACGCAGCAGGAGGCGGGACTCGCCCGCCTCCTGCTGCGTGTGGGAGGATGGAACTGCTCTGCCTGTAGTTGTCTTACTTCAGCAATCTTCCTCCATCGACCACTATCATCTCTCCGGTCATGTAGTCGGCGGCAGGCGATGCGAGGAAGAGAGTCACCTTGGCGATGTCGTCAGGCTCGCCCATCCTTCCGAGAGGAATCAGCTGCTTGAACTGGTCCAAAACCTGCTCCATCTGTTCCTTCGTGAGGCTGCCTATTGGACCGCTCGTGCCCTCTGTGGTGATCCCGCCAGGCGCTATTGCGTTGACGAGTATGCCATGCGGAGCGACCTCTAGTGCGAAGTTCTTGGTGAACATGAGCACGCCGCCCTTGGATGCGTCATAAGCGGCAAGCCCTACCATTGACGGATGGAGGCTGTCGATGGACGCTATGTTGATGATCTTGCCTTCCTTGCCCTGCTTGATCATCTGAGCTGCAGCTGCCTTCGACGCGAAGGCGAGTCCTTTGAGGTTGATGGCAATCACCTTGTCAAACAGCGCAGGCTCCATTTCCAGCATTGGAACAGAGGGGAAGATACCTGCGTTGTTCACGAGAATGTCTACAGATCCGAACTCCTTGACGCATTTCTCTACCATCTTGTCGCCGGCGTCTTCCTGGCTGACGTCGACACGCATCGCCACAGCCTTCCCAGGCCCTTCTGCGAGCTTCTTCGCAGCAGCCTCGGCTGCATTGAGGTCGATGTCTGCGATCACCACGTTGGCTCCGGCCTCGACAAAGCGCTTGACTATCCCGAATCCTATGCCCATAGCGCCTCCGGTCACGATTGCATTCTTCCCACTAATGTCAAAGGGGTTCTTTAGCGTTGCTGTCATTGAGGGTCATCCTCCTTTTTTTGTGAGCCTCTTGTGCCATGGATTTCCTGATACGAATCTGTTGTGTATGTACTGGCGGGCGGGGGAAACGCCCCGTCCCGCACATTGCTGGGCGCACCGGGTTACGCGGTCTTCACCGCGCCGTCGCCCAGGATCTCCCTCAAATCCTCGTCCGGCGTTGTCACAGGCATGAGGTTGAACGTCTCCTTGAGCACCTTGTATATTCCCGGAGTGACAAATGCCGGAACGCTGGGACCTAGTCGGATGTTCTTGATGCCGAGGTGTAGCAATGACAACAGGATCGCGACTGCCTTTTGTTCGTACCACGAAAGTATGAGTGACAGAGGCAGACTGTTCACATCCCTGCCAAAAGCCTTTGCCAGCGCCAACGCTATCTGGATCGCTGAGTGTGCATCATTGCACTGTCCGACATCTAGGAGCCTTGGGATCCCCCCGATCTCTCCGAAGTCTAGCTTGTTGAACCTGTACTTCCCGCAAGCCAGAGTGAGTATCACACAGTCGTCCGGGACCTTGGTTGCAAACTCGGTGTAGTAGTTGCGTCCAGGCTTTGCCCCGTCGCACCCGCCCACAAGGAAGAAGTGTCTGATCTTGCCGGACTTGATCGCATCTATCACTGCCCCCGCAACGCTAAGGACAGCGTTTCTGGCAAATCCCACTGTGATAGTCTTCTCCTCTTCATCCTCGGTGAATCCGGGGGCTGCCAGCGCTGCTTCTATGACCGGAGTGAAGTCCTTGTTCGCGATGTGGGTGACATTCGGCCACGCCACAAGGCCCGTTGTGAATATCCTGTCCCGATAGCTCTCTCTAGGCCTTTGCAGGCAGTTTGTGGTCATCAGTATTGCGCCCGGGAATGCGTCGAACTCCTTCTGCTGATCCTGCCAGGCACCGCCGTAGTTGCCCACCAGGTGCGCGTGCTTCTTGAGCTCGGGGTATCCGTGTGCGGGCAGCATCTCACCGTGCGTGTAGATGTTGATGCCCTTGCCCTCGGTCTGCTCAAGCAGGAGCTTGAGATCTCTCAGATCGTGCCCTGAAACGAGTATTGCCTTTCCCTTCACCGGGGTTATCCGGACACGGGTCGGCACTGGGTGTCCGTAGGCGCCAGTGTTCGCTCGATCGAGCAGCTCCATCACCTTGAGGTTGACCTCTCCGACCTTGAGTGCCATAGCAATGAGCTGATCTGGACCGTGATTGCCCTCTGCCAGGAAGCTCAAGGTCTCATGAACGAAGGAGTAGACGCCTTCATCCTCGACGCCGAGTATCTGTGCGTGGTCAATGTAGGCTGACATGCCCTTGAGGCCAAACAGGATCAGATCCTCGAGCGCAACGATGTCTTCGCCCACACTCTTCAGGCGACTAACCTTGCCTGCGTTGATCTCGTCCCGCTGCGCAACCAGATCGGAAACGGAATCCGCCGGAGTCCACTCGAGCAGCTCGCGCAGCTCCGTGGGTGCATCTGCCTTCGCTCCCGCCGCTGAGGCAGCTGAGTCATGCAGCGCCTTTGCACGCTGCTTGATCTCGACCGATTTCTTCAGCAGAGTCTGGAGCCGGCTGGGGTCGAAATTGACGTTCGTGACTGTGGTAAACAGCCCCTCGACGACAAAGACATCGACGTCCCTATCCCTGATTCCGAGCTGCCCCGCCCGATTAGCGTACCAAGAGATGCCCTTGCATGCGTGGATCAAGAGATCCTGCAGCGCAGCTGTTTCCGGATCCTTGCCGCAGACTCCGAACGATGTGCATCCCTTTCCATTTGCCGTCTGTTCGCACTGGTAGCAGAACATGTAGATACCTCCTGTAATGATCTGATGTTGCTCAGTCCTGTCTTAGACTAATCAAGGTCTGAGAGCCTCTTGTTTGCGAGATAGTCGCGGAACTCCTTTGTTACCCTTGCTAGGAAGCCGTCGAGGAGGCATAGCGTGAACATGCATCCATCGCGCCTCAAGAGGCAATTCGGCAGTTCGATCGGTCCTTCGATCGCTTCGTAGATGTCGAGCAGAGTGATCTGATCCGTCGGCTTTGCGAGGGTGAATCCCCCTCGCGGTCCCGTCGAGGATCTCACCAGCCCAGCTTTAGCCAGTCTCTGGAGAACCTTAGAGAGATGAGCTTGAGACGCCCCGGTTCTCTGGGAGATATCTTTCACATTCAGGTAAGCCTCATCTTCGTGGACGCTGTGCTTCGCCAGAAGAAGCATGCTGTGAAACGCCAGAGATGCGGCCTCACTGATGCTAGCGACACTTCCCATAGTGGATCACCCTTTCCGATATTAAGGTACCACAATACCTAAATAACGTCAAGAGGTTTCTTGGGGTTTTTGTAGAGACGGGTCGACCCCGTTCTTCTGAGATTGTCAGAGGCGGCTCTGGTTTTCCGAGATTGCCAGCGCCGCCTCTATTTCGGCTAGGTCGTCAGGGCCGCCTGCATTTCCACGAGGTCGCCATGCCCGCTGCCGGCTCCCCGAACTCGTCAGAACGGTCCCGACTTCCCGAATCGTCAGAGGAGCCGCTACTTGCCTGATATCGTCAGTCCCGATACGGCAACCCAGGGCAATATTGCATAGCCGTAGTCGACTCTCTCGCGGGATATCCCTGTTATGTTCTTGAACGCCTCTACGAAATTGCCCGAGATCATCGACTCACTGATCGGGCATTTGATCTCGCCATCCTCTATGAGGTAGCTGTTCTTCGCAATGCCCGAGAAATCGCCGTTTTTGCTCGGGGCACCTCCGGAGAACCGGTCCATGAGCACACCCCGTTTTACTGACTTGATGAGGTCGCTGAACGAACGGTCGCCTGGATCGACTACGAACGCCCCTCCGCCGTTTGCCGCTCGTTCCTTGCCGGTCTTCCTAGACCCGTAGAGACTCAGGAGAAGCCCCTTGAGCACGCCCTGGTCGACGATCGTGCTGTCCTTTGCCTCGTACCCGTCGCCTGTGACGAAATAGCCGTCGGCGATCTCTTCAGAGACTGGCCTACTATGCAGACTGAGTATGGGACTCGCTATCAGTTCTCCCACCTTGTCTTTGTAAACGCTCGTCCCGGATATGATCGCTCCATCTCCCAGCATTCCGGTGAGAAACCCATACAGGAAGTTTGAGCAATCTGGAGCAACGATCACGTCGCCAACGAACTTGCCTTTCACCGGGTAGGTCTCGATCTGCTCGCTCGACTGCTTGAGCAGCATGTCCACAGTGCCGCAGTCTATGAGCTCGCGGTCCAGATCCTTCATGGCAAGACCGGTGCCGTTGAACGAAGAGACCTTGTCACCTTCCTGCGCCGAGAACATGGCGGAGAAGTGGTAGATGCCTTTGAACGTCCGGAAGTTCACTCCGTTGGAGTTCAGCAGGTAGCTGCTGGAGCGGGTAAAGCTCAGGATGATCTGCCGCAGAACGACCCTGGGGTGGCGCTGCTGCACAGTCGCGATGAAGCTCTTCATCCGGTCGTACATGGCGTCCAGGTCAGGCTTTTCAGGCCCTCTGTAGAACTCCCGAGAAGGCTGCCACTCGGAGATGTCATGGCCGTCGTCGGGTTTCGCGCCGTTCGCGATGTCCATGACGTCTTCGACCGCCTTCTCAACTGAGGCGCTGTCGAACTGATTCAGGCCGATCTGGCCCAGTCGAGCCTGCTTTATTGCGGTCAAGTGCAGAGAGTTATTGAAGGTGGTTCTCAGGAGACTGAGCTCACCCGTCTCTATGTTCATCTCGTGCCTTTCGCTTACCGTCAGCCCGACCTGAGCCTTGTCGGCGCCGGCCTTCAGCAGGGCGTCCAGGCTTCTCTTCGCGATCTGCACGTGGTTTTCCACTTGGCGCGTCATCTCTACCGACCTCCTATGCTCACTCGACACTTGACGGCTGGCCCGCCCATTCCGACGGGTATGGGCTGTTTCTTTCCGCACATGCCTGCACCGGTCCAGTGCATCTCATCTGAGACCATGCTGACCGTCTTCAAGACGTCATAGGCCACTCCTGAGATGGTCGTGTCCCTTATCGCACGTCCGAGCTTGCCGTTTTTGATCTCGTACCCGAGGCCTATCCCGAACATGAACTCGCTCGTGGAGTCAGCCTGTCCGTTTGAGGACCTGATCAGGTAGTAGCCGTCATCGACGGATGCGATCATGTCCTCCAGCTTGCTGGTTCCTGGTAGAATCGCTGTGTTCCTCATTCTGATCAGCGGTTCATCTGAGAACTGAAAAGCTCTGGCATTCCCGGTCGGTTCTGTTCCAAAGTGTTTCGCACTTTCTTTGTTGTGAAGGAAGCTCTTGAGTATGCCTTTGTCTATTATCACGGTGTCTTTGGCCTCTGTGCCCTCGTCATCTACATACACGGGAACAGGGCAGTCCCGGCCTTGCGCCGAGTTCGCGAAGTCCACCAGCGTGATCAGCGGGCTGGCGACTTCCTTGTCCATCAGGCGGGCAGCGACTGATCCACCCATCACTATGTCGGCCTCTGTTGTATGGCCTATGGCTTCGTGCGCAAGGATGCCGGCGAGCTCAGCATCGAGGATGCACGTCTTGACGCCTGCGTCCGCATGGACTCCCTCGGCCTTCCGCTCCAGGTGTTCGTACTGGGCCGCGATCAACGGAAAGACGGAGGAAGGAGAGTCGAACACGTCCTCAAACTGCCCAAGCCCTCCGCACGACTTGAAGATCTCGACGGGCTTGCCGTCCACCTCGAGAGAGAGGATGAAGAACAGATAGGCTCTAGGAATCATCGAGTGGGAGAGCGAGCCGTCAGACGTTAGGACGGTCTTCTCCATATCGAGGCAATCGAGCGCCACCGTTCTGCTCTGCAGGCGCGGGTACTTGGACGCAATGTGATCGTCGATCTCCCGCACGAAGTCGACGATCTCCTTTTGTCTGAGCCTCGGCTTCTTGGTGGTGAAGTCGCGCTCGCTGCACGCCTTGACGACAGGCAGCGGCCCTTTGCCTCTGTTCTGTCTGGTATTCAGGAATTCCGCGTTGTCGGTCGCGCTCTTGACAACGGAGATTATCGAGTCGCGGCTGACCTCCGGGCTGGACGCAAAGCCCCATGACCCGTCTTCGTACACGCGGGCAGAGACGCCTCCAGTGGTTGAGCGGGAATTCGTGGTGTTGTTGCCCTTGACAAACGTCACGCGCAGGAAGCGGTTTTCCTGGACTCTCAGCTCCGTGTAGCTGTGAAATAGCTGGGAATACTCGCGAAGATCCGTAACAGCCATGCCTTCACACTCCATTTCCATGCCCGTGCTTCTCAAGTATTATTCGCCGCGGCTCCCTTAAATCCCCTATACCGGACTGAAGAAGTTGTTTCTAAAACGAGCGGGCACTGCGATTGATACGCAGTGCCCGCCGACTCGACGAGTCATATGTTGATCCACTATGAGTTGCTTACACGCCGAAGATCTGTCCTCCCCACGTTCCTAGTAGGAGCAGGATCAGGACAAGGAAGATAATCCAGGCCTGTTGAGTTCCCACGGCAGCTCCGCCCCAACCCATGAGGTCAGCCTCCTTCTGCTTCTAGTCTCACTACTACATATATGCTGCACTCGTTTTCTCGTTCTTGGCTGGCTCAGATTTGGTCCTGAGTCACGGCGGAACTGATCACGATCGGTGCGGCTGGCCTTCTGTAGGGTTCACAGTTGTCCAGATACGAGCATCTTCGAAGATCGCTTGACCCTTTGTCAGCTGGGCAATCTGGCAAACCACTCAAGGCCTTCATTGGACAGCTCGATGACGCCTCGCTTTTCTGCCGCCTCTGCGAGCTTCTTGAACCTGCTGAATCCGTAGGTCTGGTAGTCGCACTTGCGGGAGATCAGCACGTTGTTGATAGTCGAGAACGGCACAGGTCTGCCGTCTTTTCCTCCTCCGAGCTCCTCGACCACCTTTCGAAGAGTGGCAAAGGGCTCGGGTATGTCTGGCGTAATGCCCGGCCCCGGATCCGGAACGTCCAAGTACAGATCGCTGTCACGCTCAGTAACCTGCACGAAGCCTGCGTCTCTGGCGGCCATGACGAATGACTTCCAGGTCGGGAAGCCAAGCTCTCCCTCGTCGAAGTTCTCGTTGAGGAGTTTGACCCGTATCTTGACAGCGCCAAGCGAAGTGCGCTTGTGATCTTGTTTCATGAGCGACACCGCTTCGGCGAGCTGTTCAAACGCTCGTTTCCTTGCCTGCGCCGGCTGAGGCTTGGATACCCTTGGCTGAGTGCTGTCGCTGGTATCTTCGTTGAAGAGATCGCGGTAATCCGTGTATATGTCAGAAAGAGCGAGAAGTTCCTCGTTGGCGCTTTTCGCGTCGCATATGACTATGCTGCGAGCCCCTCGGCGCCTGATTGCCAGCAGAAGCGGCCTGAAGTCAGAGTCGCCGGTGACGAGCACATACGTGGAGATGTGAGGATATAGGAATAGAGTCTCGATGGCGTGGGTCACCATCGATATGTCCGAGCTGTTTTTTACCGAGCTGGGCACATGAATGAGTTGGAACGATTCACGAGACAGAAGAGTGTCTGCCCTTCGGAGGTTTCGTCGCGTCCAGTCTGCAAACGCGACCTGAACCGACACGTGTCCATGGCTTCGGGCGAACTCAACAATCGTCGAGGCCATGGTCGGCGCCAGCATGGGTTGGATGTTTTCTGCATCCCACAGTATTGCTACATTGTCCTGATTCATGACTGCGAGCATTTCCCCCGCTTTGAAGATTCGAATAAGCCGTACCACTACTATACACTAGATTGCCCCCAGGACAAAGGGACATCTAGTAGTTTCCAGATCTACAGGCCGAGGGTTTCTGCCG
>JAAYAB010000039.1 GCA_012719595.1 Bacillota bacterium | reverse complement strand
TGCTTGCGAAACTGCTCGGCTTGATGGAAGGACTCAGCATCAAGCAGTCCAAGCGGAACGCCTGCGTCCACTAGGCAACTGTAGATGAACTGTTCAACTGATGCGGCATATTGGAGGAGGGTGCCTCCCACGTCCCACAGGATAGTAGAGATCACGCCACACGTATCCCCTTTCCACTGTCCTGATGCCGTATCCGCCTACGAGTGATGCCTTGCTTCGCCACCAATCTCTGGATTCCTCCACCTTCCACACAGACGGAAGCTTATCCTGTCAGTAACGTGGGTACGATCTCGCGAGCAGGAAAGCGGATGATGACGATAGGCAACCGATGAGGGACATGGGCAGGGACAGATCGACGCTGACGTTGTGCTTCTTGCTGGCCTTGATGTGCCTCAGTGACTCCTGGTTGCATTTTACGTCAAAGCTGCCGATGATGATCGGCCTGGACATTGTTGCTGGTTGGACGTTGTTGCTGGCCATAGGAATACGATTCCGCTATAGGGCGTCTTTAGAAGGATTATTGCTGCCTTTGTCAAAGTATTCCTATGCTCACATTGATTTGGATTTTGGTAGGTCTGCGGCACTAGGGAGGTGATTTCAGAAAGCTGCAGCCGGAAATGGATTTTGCCCTGAGGTGATTCTCCAACTCAATTACGAACAAGGAGGCTATCCCATGAAGTGCACTGCAAGACTCTGGTTAGTTGTTGTGCTTTCACTGAGTTTGGTGTTTGCCTTGGGCGCCTTCGCTCTCGCACAAGTAGAAGATACGGCCGCCTTGGAACAGAAGACAGCCGACGAGGCTTTTGCTAAAGCGGACAAAGGCAACCCCGACCCATCCTGGCAAGGTAAGAAGTTCACCATTGCAGTCCTGGCATCAGGTCCTCGTGGGTCGATCAGCGGTCCCTATTACTACTGGCGCCCGTACTTTGAACAGCTCACCGGCGCTACCTACGACATTGCAGAAATCCCCTTCGGGGAATTCCAGGCCAAGATCTTCACTGACATGGCAACTGGACAAGGAGTCTATGATGCGGTTACCGGCCCCATGTTTTTCATGGGCGACTATGTGGCCAATGACTGGATCATCCCCATCGACAAGTACTTCGATGATCCCCGGATGCCGAAGTGGGATAGAGAATCCATCGCTGAACCTATCCGCAATCTGTTGCATTTCGGCGACAACTGGTATGCCTTCAACAACGACCATGACGGTATGGTGATCTACTACCGCCGAGATCTGTTTAATGACCCCAAGTGGCAGGCTGCCTTTAAGGAAGAGTACGGCTATGACTTCCCGCTGCCGCCCAGGACTTGGCAGGAGCTTCTGGATGTAGCCAAGTTGTTTAACGGCAAAGATTGGAATGGCGACGGCAAGGCCGACTTCGGTATCACCATGCACCTGAAAGTCGGCGAACAGGGCTTCTTCAACTACCTGGCGCTAGCGGCTTCCTTCGTGGTCAACCCGGCACCGGGGAATGACCCGACCAAGGTAACCCGCTACAACAACGTCTTCTGGTTCGACCCCGAGACCATGGAGCCGCTAATCAACAGCCCCGGACACGTGCGTGCCCTCGAGCTGATGAAGGAGCTGGTTGGCGCAGGTCCTCATGCCATGTTGGGCTGGGGTCTGGCTGAGGCTTGGGACGTCTTCCTGCGCGGAGATGCGGCCATGTGCTTCACCTTCGGCGACGTAGGAACCCTCTCCCAAGACCCGCGTCAGTCCTCCATCAGGGGCTTGCAGGGAGTTGTGGCTATTCCGGGCAGCACCGAAGTCTATGACCTGGAGACCAAGCAGTGGAAGAAACTCGATGAGCCCAACTTCGTAGCCAACGAGTCCGGTGCGTCCTGGAGCCCGGTCATTTCCAGCTTCTCCAAGAACCCGGATCTCGTAGCCTACCTGTGCTCGCTGTTGGCAACACCTACGATCAACCACTGGAACGTAGCATGGGGTTGGACCGGAGTCGACCCTGGTACCACCTACGACTTCCTGCCGCCGTTCGGACAGGCGTCCATCGATGACTACGTCCAGACCGGTTACAACGCGCAGGATGTTACCGAGTTCCTCGACGCCTACCTCGAGATGTGGTTCGATTATCCGCTGAGCCTGCCGTATCTGAGAATACCGGGAACCGCCGACTACATAGAGAGCCTAGACATCCACCTCTCTGAGGCCCTCTCCGGTCAGGCTTCGGCCCAGGAAGCCTTGAATCGGACTGCCCAAGATTGGCAACGGATTACCAACCGCTTAGGCAGGCAGAGCCAGCTGCAGCTGTACCGGGAGGCCATTGGGTATACGGGACAATAAAGCTCAGGGCTTGACTCAGGTGGTCGGCATCGCCTCTAGGCCTTTGCGGGCGGTGCCGACCGTCCTAGACTTGTCGGTGATTGAGTGAAGGCCCTACGGCTTTCACCCTCCGATTCAGACGCGGTGAGGTGTTCCAATTGGCCATCAGAACTAGAGATAAGGACCGCAGCCAAATACTGTTCATTGCCCCAGCCATTCTGTGGCTGTTGACCTTTACGTTGTTTCCGCTCCTGTACTCGTTGTACCTCAGTCTTCACGGCTCCCGATTCCTGAGGGTGACCCATTTCGTGGGTTTAGAAAACTACCGCATGGTGCTCACCGATTACCGTTTTTGGCAGGCTTTTCGGGTTACCCTGACGTTCGTCGTTGTCAATGTAGCGGCGACTACCGTTGTCGGCCTGCTCTTGGCGCTGCTGTTCAACCATCCCATCAAGGGCATCCGCCTTTTCCGGACCTTTTCCACCATTCCGCTTTTTGCAGCTCCGGTAGCCGTCGGCTACATCTGCCAGATCCTTTTCTACGAGGAAGGCGGCCCCATCAACAACCTGCTTGTGACGCTGGGGGCGAATGGCATCAACTGGATCTCTCACCCCTTCTGGGCCAAAGTGGCAGTCTGTTTAGCTGATGTGTGGCAGTGGACACCTTTTGCCTTTCTGGTACTGCTGGCTGCCCTGCAGTCGGTGCCCGATGAGCTGTATGAGGCAGCGGTGCTGGACACGACCAGCAGCTGGCAGACTTTCATGCATGTCACTTTGCCGATGATCCGCCACGCCCTTGTCACAGTGGTGCTGCTGCGGACGGTGGAAGCTTTCAAGATCTTTGATCTATCCTTTGCCTTGACCAACGGCGGACCAGGGTTGGCCACCCGAACCTTGACCTTCAACGTCTACACCACCGGCCTGCGCGACCAGAACTTGGGCGAAGCTACGGCAATAGCCTTCTTGCTGATGACGCTCGTGCTCGCCGTTACCTTCGTGTTCTTCCGGATCTATCGCGGCCAGTACGACTGAGGAGGATGAACCATGTACCGACCACAGATGCCTCTATGGAAGAGAGTGTTAATGAGCATTGCCATGGTGATAGCCACCGTCTGGCTCATCTTCCCCATTTATTGGGCGGTCATCACCTCCTTGAAGAAACCGGCCGATGTCTTTAAGCTGTCCTTTATACCGTTTGTGCAGTTCCGGCCGACTCTAGAAAACTGGCAAACGGAGCTCACACTCCGCGCCAAGGAGGTATTCGGAGGCCTGAGCACCAGCTTCATCGTCGCGATCTCGGCCGCGGCAGTTGCGTTGGCTATCGGTACGCTGGCCGGATACGGCTTGGCTCGGTTCCGCTACCAGCGTTGGAAGAATAAGGACATCGCCATGTGGATTCTGTCACAGCGCTTTCTACCGCCGGCAGCAACGGTTATCCCCTTTTTCCTGATGATGCGGAAGTTTGGACTTATCGACAGCCCTCTGGCACTGATTCTGGTCAATGTGACCTTTACCATTCCATTTACCGTCATGATTCTGCGGGATGCCTTTGGAGAACTGCCTCTTGAATTGGAGGAATCTGCTTTAGTAGATGGCTGCACGCCGTTCCAGACCTTAGTCTGGATCGCCCTGCCTCTAGTGGCGCCGGCATTGGTGAGTGCCGCGATCATCAGCTTTGCCTTTACCTGGAATGAGTTTCTGTTCGCCTTTATTCTCACCTACTCCAAGGCGACTCCCATGACGGTCATTATCGCCGGCACCCAGGATGTCCAGGGTGTGCAGTTTTGGTATGTCTCAACTCGCATGCTGACGGCTGTTATACCGCCGACCATTCTCGCTATGGCAATTCAGCGGTATATCGTAAGGGGCCTCACCTTAGGGGCTGTCAAGGGGTAATACGGAGGGCCTGTCGACATCGATACCTATGACTCGCTCTGAGACTGATCGCAAGTTACGAGTGAGGATGCTGTCATATGTGCCCCTTCCCCTCATGCGCCTGTTGGGCGTGCATCTCCGCAGTGGCTGACCCACCGTGCTTCGGACTCGGATCGCACTGATGGGTGTCAAGGTCACTGTCCTGCAGCAAGAACACGAGAAACGCGATTTCTCCAATCGCAGGGGTTAGGCCAATCAGCAACCACCGACCACTTCGGCCAGTGTCGTGGAGTCTCCGCCTATGGGCCTTCTGTCCAGCGTGATTGTGGTGCCCCAAGAACCACATCCTGACGTTCTACTATCATATTGACATTTTTCGATTTGAGTCGCACAATAGCTACATCGATGTTTGTCGATTTGAGGTGTGGGTATGAGAGACTACTCGAAGTACGCTAGGGTATTCAAGGCGCTGGGAGATCCTAAGAGAGCCATGGTTGTCGATATGCTCTCCAGTGGGGAGCTCTGCGCTTGTAGGATCCTGGAGAGATTCGAGATGTCCCAGTCCACCCTGTCTCACCACATGAAGCTCCTATGTGAGTGCGGGCTGGTTAAGAGCAGAGAACAAGGTAAGTGGACGTACTACTCACTGAACACAGACACCGTCAGCAGAGTGAGGCGATTCCTCGGTGACATCACCTCCGGCAAAGAGAGCCACATCACCAAAGCAGGTGCATCCTGTTGTAGAGGACGGGATGAAGATGAGTGACGAGATGTCCTGCTGCTGCTCGGCCAGCAGCTGCTGCAGTGCGAAACTCATCACCCCGTATAGCAACAATGATGTGTGGGTAACGGGTGAGGTCCGTACTCCTAAGGGCAACGTGCCTGTGGTTTCAACAGGCCTTCGCCTCCAAGACATCCTCGGAGCATGGAAGGTGCGCTGGGGAATCGGCAGGATGAACTACAAGATCAGTCCGGGGCTTTACGCCGTAGGTAAGCCTGGTCCTACATCTCCCGTGCTGGTCAGCGCCAACTACAAGCTGACATTTGATGTCTTGAGGAAAGAGCTGTCCGGCCTCGATTGCTGGATTCTGATACTTGACACTAAGGGCATCAACGTGTGGTGTGCCGCCGGCAAAGGCACATTCGGAACCGATGAGCTGGTGGCCCGCATATCGAAAACCGGTCTGTCTGAGATCGTGTCACACAGGAAACTAGTGCTGCCACAGCTGGGTGCGTCCGGCATCAGCGCCCATGAAGTGACCAGGCAAACCGGATTCTCCGTGGTTTACGGACCTGTGAGGGCGAAGGACATAAAGGGCTTTCTCGCCTCGGGCCTCAAAGCTACAGAAGAAATGCGCACAGTGAGATTCTCGATGTGGGACAGATTGGTCCTCACTCCGGTGGAGCTAGTGGCTGCCGCAAGATTCTCACTGATGGTCTTCGGCGTCATGTTCCTCACAAACCTGTTCGCTGCGAGACCTTTCGGACTTGCCGACTTCATTGCCTATGCGGGTGCTGTGGTGACGGGAACTACCATAGCGCCCCTGCTTCTCCCCCTGGTTCCCGGCAGGGCCTTCGCATGGAAGGGCTGGCTGCTGGGGCTGCTATGGACGTTGGCGGTTGTCGCTTACAATGGCTGGTTTGCCGCCGGATCCTCGCTTCTAGCCATAGGATACTTGCTGGTATTGCCATCATTGTCAGCTTACCTGGCGATGAACTTCACAGGCTCGTCCACATATACATCTCTTTCGGGCGTTATCAAGGAAATGAGGACAGCTGTGCCGCTCATTGCTCTATCATCCATAGCAGGAACTGTGCTGGTGTTGATAAGCAGCCTGAGGGCATAGAGGAGGACCTATGAAATACGGGTATCTGAGGAACGTCGTAACGCTCCATCTGTCCGCTGAAAGATGCATCGGCTGCGGAAGATGCGCAGAGGTTTGCCCTCATAGAGTCTTCAGCATGAATGAGGAGAAAGCACAGGTCGACGATAGGGACCGTTGCATGGAGTGCGGCGCTTGTGCGAAGAATTGCCCGGCGAATGCCATCACGGTCAAGGCAGGAGTTGGATGCGCTGCAGCCGTGATGAAGAGCTGGTTCACCCGGAGCAAGCCAGACTATGATTGCTCATGTGCAGAGGGATGCTGTTGAGAGGGGGTGTAAGATTCCCCGCCTGTTCATCACGTAGCAGTGTGTAGAAATGCTGCTGGAATATGCACCGGTCAATGCGGGCACTCCCTTCTATCTCGCCAGATGCTTCTGGCTCCATTCAGCGATGTTCCAGCTGCGCCCCGGCTCGTCGTTGCGCCGTATGAACGCCTCCGAGATCGGATTGGAACCATACAGTCCGTCTTCTTGGAATCTGGTGATGACTTGGTTGAACAGCGCTTGCAGTATCTCCAATCGCCTGCGATATCCAGCCTCAGTCTCTGACAGTGCGTTCATTGCCTCTAGC
>JAAYAB010000248.1 GCA_012719595.1 Bacillota bacterium | reverse complement strand
TGTGATCCGGTAGTACTCGCCGTCGTCTGAGGAGAGATGCCACAGCCTTTGAGCTTGGTTCTCATAGCTGCCTAGCCGGATAGCTGCCCCCGCATCAGTGCTTGCGCCGGCAACCTCCAGGTAGTTGAGACTGTGCCTGCTCTGTATCCTGTAGAATCCCTCTTCCTTCCTGTAGATCTGCCAGTCGAAGGAGGCATGCCCTGAGTCTTCACCCAGAGTTGCTCTGGCCCCGACCGAAGTGCTGTTGAAATCTATGGTCAGGTATTTCCCTGTTGCCTTGTTCTGAATCATGTAGAACCCGTTCATCTCGTTTTCGCAGACCACGGGCCATCCTTCCTCATCCCAGTCCAATTCGCTGATGAGGAGCACGTGCAGTCCTCGTATGGTTTGATCGTAGCCGTGACGAACCAGAAGCCTGTGCTCCCACACGTCCTGTCCGCCCACGCCATTGTACCTCGCGTTGCCGGCGTCGATGACCGTTCCTCCGCCGTTCAGCAGGTCTATCCCGTTCTTGTCGACATAGGGGCCTTCGACATTGTTCGAGCGGCCGACGACGATCTTGTAGTCGCTCCTTATGTTCTGACAGCAGTGATCCGTCGACGCGAACAGGTAGTAGTACCCGTCCCTATAGGTGATGATCGGACCCTCTATTCCTCTGGCCTGCCCTCCGACTCTTCTCCTTGCGATAGTCTTCACAGAACCCAGGTCAACAGGCTTCATCGTTTCTTTGTCGAGACGAACGACCTGGATTCCGCTGAACCAGGACCCGAACACCAGCCACGGGTCGCCGTTGCGATCCAAGAAAAGATTCGGATCGATGGCGTTGTACGCTGACAACAGGCTTGAGTGGATTACCACGCCGTGGTCCACCCACTCGCCACCAGCTATGCTAGGAGCAGAGGCAAGTCCTATGGCGGAGGTGTTCTTGCCGAACTCCGATACGGAGTAATACAGCCACCACCTGCCGTTGTACCACTCGATGTCAGGCGCCCAGACGTCGTTGTACTTCATGTTCGGCGCGTACTGCTTCCACCATGTCAGAGGCACCGTGAACACGGCCTCTCGCTGAGTCCAGGTACGGCCATCGGGAGAACTCTTGACCTGAAGCCCCTCGCCCGTGTGGAAGACCCACCATACCCCATCTTCTTGAGCTATCGAGGGATCGTGGGCTGTGAGGTCTCCCGTCATGTCCCATACGGGGTACCAATCCTCTTTCCGAGGGATTTCGGTCTGGGCTGCAGCTGCCTGATGTCCGATCAGCAAGATATGCACAAGCAGACTAAGGAGAACCACAACAATCGAAATGCCCCTGAGATCAGAGAGATCAGACATGACTCTCGCCTCCCGCTTTTTCGCTCAGGTTCACTCCGCATCCCTAACCTCGGATGTGGGCCAGTGTCGCACAGTCGTTATAAATCAGCTATGGCCGCGCACTCGTTCATCCAGGCAAGCTCGCAATCGACGAGGAATCTGTTTGGCCAGTCTCGCTTGTCGAAGCCCCAATCCGTGAACTCGGTAATCATCTCATGCAACCGCTCGACATCGTCATCCTCTCTGCGAGTCAAGACGAGGTCGATCTGCTCCATCAGGCCTGCAGGCTTGTTCGCGACACCTCTCAGCACTCTGAGAAACCACTTGTGGAACGGGTACAGCTCCTCGTTGTGCGCGAGGATCAGCCTCCCGGCAAACAGCACGTAGTTCGAGACGGCCTGGCTGAGTAGGTAGGCGTCACGGATCTTTTTCGCTTCACCT
>JAAYAB010000247.1 GCA_012719595.1 Bacillota bacterium | reverse complement strand
CACGCCGCCGGCCACACACAGCACATTTGTCGCAACGGTGCATCGGACATGGGAAAGGATCGTCAGCGAATGGATACCTTCATCGCCCTGGCCCCTGGACGCCTCTTTTGACTTTGAGGTGTACTGCGAGGCCAGCAGGACCTATTCTGAGGAGATATGGATACCAATAATGCCTGACAGAGAGGGGGAAAAACGAAAATGACACAAACGGGCAGACTCCATCTGGGCAGTGTGAAGTGGTACCAAGACCCAACCGCCGGAGGCTCCATTCCAACCTGTTGCCTGCACTCCTACACCCTATCTGTGCTCACCGCTCTGAACGCCCAGGAGGGCGAGGTCGACCCCGTATGGGTGGCAGGCGCCTCAGGAATGGCGTTTCGGATCTGGGCGCACCAAGATTTGTGTCCCAGCGCTACCAGCGTGTTCGACTGGTCACTGCTGCCTAGAGGCGTAGAGAACGCAGGTTGGAGCGTTGACTACCACAGCCGGCTATGGCACGAAGAGAGCGTGGCAGAGGAAAGACGCAAGGCTGCACATGAGGCAATTGTGAAGGCTCTGAATGCCGGAAGGGTCCCGGTCTGCTGGGACATAGGTGTTCCGGAGTGGGGCGTCATCACAGGTTACGACGACGAGGCACAGGAGTACGCCGCGATTGCAGTATGGGGCGGGCCTGCGCCGCTCAAGTATGAGCAACTCGGCAGAAGGGAGCTCCCGATCATGTCGGTCACAATCATCGAGGGCCGCAACAGCATCGACCGGCGTGAGGCTGTCCTGAACTCGCTCAAGACTGCGGTCAAGCATGCCGGGCAAGGAGAATGGCTGGAGCGTCCCGCGTATCAGGACGGTCTACCGGCATACGAGACATGGGCGAATGCGCTGGAGAGACTTGCCGAGGGCGGCGAACAGAACATGCTAAACTACTACGCCGCAACATACCTTGCGGCAAGGCATTACGCTAAGCGCTACCTGCGTTTGGCTGCAGAGGTGCTGGGCGGAGCTAAGCAGTTGTCTGGCGCAGCGGATTTCTACGCAGAGGTCGAGCAGCGACTCACAGAGGTGTACCAGATCCTGAGGCAAGACGGGCAGCGAAGTGCTGACGAACTCAAGCAGTCTGCAAAGCTGCTCAGAGCCGCCAAGGCATCGGAGCAGAAGGCAATAGAGCAGATAAAGGGCTATCTCGCCAGTCTGTAGACACATAGCGAACGCCCTCTTACGCAGCAGGTCACCGATCTGCTTCAGACAGCAGACCACCGATCTTCCGTAAACGCCAGGCCTCCAGCCTCCAGTCTCCAGCATCTACTGTAAGCAAGAGGCGGGGTCCCGGAATCCGGGCCGCCCCGCCATTTGGTCACTCTATCTGGGAGTTCCCACTGGGAGCTCCCATCTATCACTCATCTAGGGGTCCCCATGGACCCACGAACGGTCGATCGTCCACGTCAGCCATCCACGGATCGACCGGTGGCCTCTTGCTTGCCCGTCCCTGAGAGCCCGATCCAGGAGCACCGGCGGAGCTGGACGAATCGCCGGCGCCGCCCCAACGCGAAAGTCCGTCCTGACCGTAGCCCCAGCCCTGGTCGTCCTGACCGTAGCTCCACCCGAAGTCATCCTCCCCACCGTATCCCAAGTCCAAGTCATCTGCGCCGCCATCGCCAAATCCGCCGAGGTCGGCCAGGCCTGCAAGACCTGTGAGACCTCCTAAGTCTAGTATCATCAGTTCGACCTCAACGACATTCTGGCGGCCGGCAACCACTTCGAACTCAACCATTCCCGGCATGCTCGGCGATTCCTCCTGCCCTGCGGTGACCTGGACGATTGCCGAGTACTTGCCCGGTGGGAGCTCACCCCACAGTCCGTTTGGCCCGCCGTTGAAGAAACCTCCAAGCCCACCGTCTTCGTTCGATACTATCGCCATGCAGTTGGAAGAGACATCCTCTCCTTGACGTCGAACAATGAAACGAACCCGCTCGCTGCCTGCTGCCACACCTGCGACCATGCAGGTGAGCAGAACCGCCAACGCAGCAGCGCCTACGACAAGTGCTTTGCGGGACACTATACATCGCCCCTTTCAGTATCTATACGACAATGTCCGAGCAACGGACGCCTGCTCGTGTGTTGCAGCGCCAATCCGTCCGTCACCAGGCCTGTCCGGCTGTGTCATGGCCGGCCGGTGTGCCACGGCCGGGCGCGTCAGCCGTGCGAGCCCGCGCGCCCCGGCTCACTGCTGGACCATGGCCAGCGCGGACTCTGCCAGCAACCTCAGAACGAAGTCGGAGTCGTTCTTCCGGATACTCTCAAGCTCAGGAGCAGCCTCTTTCGCGTCGGGGCCCAAGAGAGACGCCAATTCCACCGCCTTGTAGCGCACATCGCGATCGCTGCTCTTCAGAGCTTCACGAAGGCGCCCCACGACAGCAGTCCCTCCGATCCGCGCAATCGCCCATCCCAGCTTGCCTTCACCAGGCCTGAAGTGCAACTCCCACAGGGTAGGCAGAGCCGGGCGGGCGTCGTGGCCGTAGATCGCCAGCGCGTCTGCCGCTTCCTCGACGAGCAGCGGGTCGCGCAGTAGCGCCATCAACTTCGGTCCCACCACCGAGATGTCAAAAGCGGTCTCACCACCATAGACTAGATGGCTGGCGCCCACAGTAGCGTTCCTTATTGAGATCTGGCGCACCGCTCTGTCAGGGTCTGAAAGACCTTCCACCACGAGTTCGACTACTTCTGGAGTCACTCTGTCAGGACTCGCGAATCCGGCAAGCGCTTCATGCGCCTTATACCTGACCTCGGTGTTGGGATCGCGGGCAAGCTGGAACAGCGGGCCCTGCAAAGCCGGAACAATCTGCGCCAGAAAAGCCAGTGATTGAGCGGATCTCAATCGTACCAGATCACTCTTGTCTGCAGCAGACTTCGCCAGACCCTCAACGACGGAGTCGGGCACTCCGTTCTCGTAGTACATGCCACCCAGCGAAACTACTGCGTTCGCGCGCACCTCTTCGTAGTCATCGTCAAGCAACTCGATCAATACCTCAACCACTTCCGGGGCGAGACCCCGGACTGCTCCCAGCGCGCGTGCTGCTTCCGCCCTGACACCGGGTTTCGGGTCTTCTGACAACCCAACCAACTCGCTCACAGGTGGAGGGTACATCGAAGCAAGTTCGGTAGCCGCCAGTTGTCTGGCTTCCCCATCGAGACTCCTGACGAGATCAACGAGATACGGCACGGCCGGCTTGCCTATGTCGCCGAGGTCATATATCGCCGAGCGGCCGTAATCTTCAGGGTCACGCGCCACTTCCGCCAGGACTGCCGCGGCAGGCTCTCCCAGTTCGCCCAGCGCACCTACGATCGCCCACAGACAGGCATCGTGCTCGATCGCGAACCTGTACAGAGGATCTATCTCCTCATCCATGTAGTATGACTTAACCCTGTCACGTTCGGTATAGAAGGCGGTCCGGAGTGCTTGCACGACCTCTGCCGACGCGACGCCCATGTTCCCAAGGGCTGTAGCAGCCTCTGCTCTCACCCACATGCTCTTGTCATCCAAAAGCCTGATAACGGCGTTGACGGCCTCCGTGGTCTGCGGCTTGATAGAGCCTATGGCGCGCACTGCGGCGTAACGCGTGTCTCTATCGCTGTCGCCTAGGCGCTCGATCAGCTTCGGGACCGCTGCTTCAGCAGAGGCGCCTAGAGCGCCTAGCGCCGCAGCAGCCGCACTCCTGACCCTGGAATCGCTGTCGCCGAGCAACCTGATGAGTGTGGGTGCAACACGATCACCAGCCGATTCGAGTCGTGCCAGAGCCCACACGATGTTTGCCCGCACTCTCCAGTGCGGATCGTTGGTCGCCATGAGAAGGTCGTCCACAACAGGCAGCAGCAAGGCTTCGTACATGTTGGCAAGGGTGTACGCTGCGTCGCCGCGGAATCGCTCGTTCGTCGAGCGCTTCAGCACCTGAACCAGCGGGCGGACCGCTTGTTCTCCCATGTAGTAGAACTCGGTCGACGCGCTCTCGCGATCGCTCGGAGTGCGCGCAGTCTCGAGAGCTCGCAGCAGGTCGTCGACTTGCGAGGCCTCAGCTATGCAAGCAGTCAAGATGAACAGCACTACGAGCGCAACCAGCGCCGGTCTGCGACAGATGTTCATTCAGATCATCCCCTTACAGTTTCTCTGACGGCCGCGCCTCACGCCGAACCCCAGCTCAGGCCTCAGAGCTCACAGAACTCGACTCTTGGCTCGTTGCCCTCCACGTGAAGGACGATCGCCCCGCCGTGAGGGCCCTCTATGAACCTGACGGCCGCCTTGAAGGTGCTATCATCCAACCAGCCGCCGCCGACCGCGAGCTTGGTCGCTCCGCTGTCGACAGGGAGCTTCACCGGAAAGAATGCCTCACTCACCAACCAGTGCCCCAGGCCGCAGTCCAGAGTGTATCTCCCTTTGCCATCGTCAATGGCAATAGAACAGCTGTCGTCCTTGAACTCCAGCGTTACGGCCACCTGCAGTCCGTTCGGCAGTGTGCCGGGGATTCGGCGCCCCGATACCTGCTGAGCCACAGGCGAATGGGTCCGGGTGGCTGGAAGCGGAATGGTCAGCGACGATGTCTTCTGCACCAGCGCCTCACGTGCGCTGTCGTCCGGAGGAAGCGGCGCGCTGCTCATAGCAGGCAGAATGTGCTGCCACACCCGGTTCAGAACACCCTGCATGTCCTTGACGCTCGCCGTGATTGCCAGTACGGCATCCTGGTCAGGCATGACGATGCAGAACTGCCCGAACATTCCGTCACCCCTGAACGCGCCGTGCCTGCACACCCAGAACTGATACCCGTATCCCTGCGCCCAGTCGCTGTTGGGATCGTCGCCGTTGGATATCTGCTTAGAAGTGGCCTCCCTCACCCATTCCTCCGACAGGATGCGCTCACCGTTCCACATGCCCTTGTTGAGATACAGCTGCCCCAGTTTGGCGATATCCTCTGTCTTGATGTTCAGGCCCCAGCCGCCTGTGTTGATCCCCTCGGGGCTGAGATCCCAGGTGTAACCCTCTATCCCCAGCGGTTCGAAGAGACGAGGAGCAAGGTAATCGGCCAGCGTCTGCCCGGTCAGCTTTGTGATTATGGCAGAAAGCATGTATGTGGCCCCGCTGTTGTAGACGAAGCGAGTTCCCGGCGGGTTCTCCACCGGCAATCCCAGAAATGTCTTGGCCCACTTGGGTCCCCGGCTGGTAAACAGCCTGTTCGTGGTGTCTTCAGCATGTCCCGTGGACATAGACAAGAGGTGCCTGACCTTCATCGCAGCCAAGTTGTCGCTGACCTGTTCAGGCAGCTCGTCCGGGAAGAACTTCACGACCGGATCGTCGACCGACAGTCTCCCCTCCATCACAGCCAAGCCAATGGCGGTCGAGGTGAAGCTCTTGCTTAGAGAGTAGAGCATGTGCGTCAGCTCGGGCCCAAACGGTT
>JAAYAB010000246.1 GCA_012719595.1 Bacillota bacterium | reverse complement strand
CTGTCCAACATACATGTCCATTATCATCGTCTGGAACAAGGCATTGTTCGAGGCGGAGAATCTTCCCAGCCTGTATGAGCTGATGGAGAGCAAAGAGTGGACGTGGGACAAGATGAGAGAGATCGCGCAGAAAGCCACGAGAGACACTGACGGCGACGGCGTGATCGACCAGTGGGGCATCGGCGGACAGGGGATTCGCCACTACCAGAGAACCATCGCCTCGTTCGCAGTAGCAAACAACGCTTCCCCTGTTATCACGGTAGATGGGAAGGTCAAGGCCGACATCACAAATCCTGACTTCGTCGCAGCAGTAGAGTTCATGGCCCAGTTGCATGCTGACAACGTGACAGCCTATGACGGCGGCTACACACTGTTCAACCAGGGCAAGGTCGCTATGGATGTCTGCCACTTCTGGGAGATCAGCCAGTACCAGCAGGGAGTTGCTGATGTAGGCATTGCGTACATCCCACTAGGGCCGAAGGGCACCGAGTACTCGGCAGTGGTCACAAGCATACCGATCATTGCGATCCCTGCGACAGTGCCTGACCCCGCAGCGATGGTAGATGTGTGGGCGAGCCTGCATCCGATCACTGAGGAGTACCTGGACGCCATGGTCGAGAGCTTTGCAGCGGAGCGAGCAACAGACATTAACAGCTACGAGCTCATCAGAGAGATGTTCTACAACTGGCGTTCCGTGGCCTCAGGCCCTGTCTGGGGATGTTTCGCCTGGCCCGTGAACCAGGCCGGCTGGGACGCAATTTCTAACGCTGTGACATCTCCTGCCGCTGCAATGGAGCAGTGGCAACCACAGATTCAGGCTGCACTAGACGATATTCTGCGCCAGTAGCGCACGGCAGCCTGGCGGGGTGGCTGCGGAGTAAACCGGAAGCGCCATCCTGACGGGTCAGTAAAGACGCCGGCCGGCATCTGGGTCAGCCCGGATGCTGGCCGGGTCCAACCTCGGCAGCCGCAGCCGCTCAACCCGAGCAGCCGCAGGGCCATCGTCCACAGTCGGCGGCCGACGGCCGACGGCCGGATCCGCCGGCCATTGACCTCTGGGCCAGGCGGAATCCTCGGCAGAGCGAGTGGAGGCTTAGACCAAGCAAGTAGATCCCGATACCAAGTAGATGGATCCCGAGTCCAAGCGGGTTGAGTCCTACATTAAGAATCGAAGGGACGACGTGCGAGAGTGGCGACTAAGTCTATTAGCTACCGCGACTACGCAAAGCGAGTCACCGGGTGTTTTCTCGGCAAATCAATAGGCGGAACACTGGGCGGGCCATACGAGGGGCGTCTCGAGCCACTTTCGCTCACTTACTACGACCCGGTCCCAGATGGAATGCTGCCGAATGACGATCTGGACCTCCAGGTTGTGTTTCTGGAGCGAATTCGCAGGTGCGGGCTGCCCATAAACAGGCGCATCCTGGCTTCTGCGTGGCTTGAGAGCATCCATTTCTGGCCGGATGAGTACGGTGTTGCTTACCGAAATCTCGTCCACGGGCTGTATCCTCCGCTGAGCGGCTGTTTCGACAACAAGTTCTCATGCGGCATGGGAGCCGCCATTCGCAGCGAGATCTGGGCGTGCCTGGCGCCCGGGAGCCCAGAGGTCGCAGTGGCTCTTGCCAGAGAGGACGCCTGTGTCGACCATGCAGGCGATGGGATGTACGCCAGCGTGTTCCTTACGTCGCTTCAGAGCATGGCCTTTGTCGAATCCGATATCGATCTGCT
>JAAYAB010000245.1 GCA_012719595.1 Bacillota bacterium | reverse complement strand
TTCGTCTGACCTCCACGCTATCACCCCTTTGGATAGCAAGGACCCATGCCTCAGGTCGGCATGGGCCCTTGTGTGATCTCAGATCTCTTGTCGGCCTACGCCACCAGAGCGCTACTTCGCCCTCGGCGACTTGATTTCCGCCTGAGCAGCAGCCAGGCGGGCAATCGGCACTCGGTACGGCGAGCAGGACACGTAGTCGAGGCCCGCTCTGTGGCAGAACTCCACCGACGACGGATCTCCACCGTGCTCTCCACAGATGCCGATCTTGAGATTCGGCCTGCTGGAGCGGCCCTTCTGCACGCCCAACTCTACGAGAGCGCCAACGCCTTCCTGATCGAGCTGACGGAACGGATCAGACGGCAGGATGTTCTTCTCCACATAGAGCGGGAGGAACTTGCCTGCGTCATCTCGGCTGTATCCAAACGCCATCTGCGTCATGTCATTGGTTCCGAACGAGAAGAACTCGGCCCTCTGGGCTATCTTGTCGGCCACAAGGGCGGCACGAGGCACTTCGATCATCGTGCCTACCAGGTACTCGACAGTCACTCCGGCCTCGTTCATCACTTCACGGGCCACCCTGCGGCAGTACTCTTCGATGAACTCGAACTCCTGAGCTGTTCCTACGAGCGGAATCATTACTTCGGGCACAATCTTGTACCCCTGCTTCGCGAGCTCGCACGCAGCCAGGAAGATCGCACGGACCTGCATCTCGAAGATCTCCGGGTATACGACTCCAAGCCTGCAGCCTCTAAATCCCAGCATCGGGTTGAACTCGTGAAGGCTGGCTATCTTGGCTCGAACGACACTCTCGTCAACGCCCATTTCCTTGGCGAGTTCCTTGATCTGAGCAGGGTCGCTCGGCAGGAACTCGTGCAGCGGAGGATCCAGGAGCCGGATCGTGACCGGCAGGTCCCTCATGACCTTGAAGATCTCGACGAAGTCGTTCTTCTGATACGGCAGGATCTTCGCAAGAGCCTTGCGCCGCCCTGCCTCATCAGCAGCGAGGATCATCTCCTGCACTGCCTTGATCCTGTCTTCGGCGAAGAACATGTGCTCGGTCCTGCAGAGCCCTATTCCCTCGGCACCGAAGTTCCTGGCGACCTGCGAGTCGTGAGGAGTGTCTGCGTTCGTCCTGACCTTGAGTGTGCGGATCTCGTCAGCCCACTGCATCAGCTTCGCGAAGTGTCCGCTCAGCTGAGGCTGAATCAGATCGACCTGTCCGAGTATGACCTCGCCTGTGCTGCCGTTGAGCGTAATCCAATCGCCTTCCTTGACGACTATGTCGCCGGCGACGAACTTGCGCTCCTCTTCATACACAGCGATGTCACCGCAACCGGCAACGCAGCACTTGCCCATGCCTCGGGCGACAACTGCCGCATGAGAGGTCATGCCTCCTCTGGCTGTCAGTATGCCCTGAGACACGTGCATTCCGCCTATGTCGTCCGGCGAGGTCTCAAGCCTGACCAGTATGACCTTCTCGCCGTTCGCAGCCTGGGCTTCAGCTTCGTCAGCGGTGAAGACTACCTTGCCCACTGCGGCACCAGGCGACGCAGGCAGGCCTTTGCCGATCACGTTGACCTTGGCCTTCGGATCGATCATCGGGTGGAGCAGCTGGTCGAGCTGAGCGGGGTCGACCCTGGTCACAGCTGTACGCTTGTCGATCAACCCTTCTTCCACCATCTCGACTGCTATTCTGACTGCAGCCGTGGCGGTGCGCTTTCCAGCTCGAGTCTGAAGCATGTACAGCTTGCCCTCTTGGATGGTGAACTCTATGTCCTGCATGTCCTTGTAGTGGGCCTCGAGCTTCTTGTAGATCTGCTCCAGCTGAGCGTAGATCTCCGGCATCTCCTTCTTCAGGGTCGATATCGAGTGCGGCGTGCGGATGCCGGCCACGACATCCTCTCCCTGAGCATTCATGAGATACTCGCCGAAGAACCTGTTTTCTCCGGAACCGGGATCCCTGGTGAATGCAACGCCGGTTCCCGAGGTCTCTCCCATGTTTCCGAAAACCATCGTCTGGACGTTCACTGCAGTGCCCCAGTCGCCGGGGATTCCGTGGATCTTTCTGTAGGTGATCGCACGAGGGTTGTTCCACGAGCCGAACACCGCGTTGATTGCACCGTAGAGCTGTTCCTTCACATCGAGCGGGAACGGTTTGCCGGTCACGGACTCGACCTTCGCTCTGAACTTCTGGACAAGGGTCTTGAGGTCGTCAGCGTCCAGCTCGGTATCCAGCTTGACGCCCTTCTTGGCCTTCAGCTCATCCATGATCTCCTCGAACTCATGGTGAGGTACGCCCAGCACGACGTTGCTGTACATCTGAATGAACCTGCGATAGCTGTCGTATGCAAATCTCGGATTGCCGGACTTCTTGATCAGGCCCTGAACTGTGATGTCGTTGAGTCCCAGGTTCAGGACCGTGTCCATCATCCCCGGCATCGACACCCTCGCTCCCGAGCGAACAGACACCAGGAGCGGGTTATCAGGGTCGCCAAATCCGGCTCCCATGGTTTTCTCGAGCTTGGCCATGTTGGCGTCTACCTCTTCGGCCAATCCTTCGGGCCAGCGCTCGTTGTTCGCATAGTAGGCTGTACAGGCCTCGGTTGTGATGGTGAAGCCAGGAGGCACGGGGATTCCCAGATTCGTCATCTCAGCGAGGTTCGCACCCTTGCCGCCGAGAAGGTTCTTCATCTGGCCAGTGCCTTCCGCCTTCCCGTTTCCGAAGAAATACACCATCTTTGTTGGCATTCGTGTCGCCTCCTCCATACACGCATAAAGCGTCTTTGCATCAAATGACCTCAGTAAAGACACCGAGGTCTGTTGCAAACGCGCATTGGCAGCGGGCATTCGCGCTCTGCACGTGAACACAACTACCTAAAGTTCTGCAATTCTTACGTTTTTCCTTCCTAGTGCAATATGCACACAAAAAGCCTCTCATCCCTCAATTTGATCACCTGTGAGAGACGAGAGACCTATCTCAGACTGCAAGACCAGCTCTTCGCCGGCAGTAGCAAGACAGGACTCATATCCGAGGCGTGTCTTCCCGGTCCTCTATGTCGACAGTGCTCCTAGTAACCAGCGCTGCGACCGCGCCGAGCACTGCCAGCTTGGGCGCTACAATGGCGCCGACCAAACCCGCGGCCAGAGGCAATTCAGCTACCGTGCGCTCTTCGCGCCTCACTACAAGCTTCTTCCGCATGCCTTCTTCCACAGCCTTTCGCACGCGGTCGAGCATGTCTCTCCCTCGGTCGACGATCTCTTCTTCAGGGCTGCGATCGCTCTTGCCTCTATCGCGCTCGAACAAGAGAATGGCCTCGACGACATCTCCGCGTGCGGCCTTGAGATAGTTGCACGCCTCCTCGTATGTGACGTCGACGCGGTCCCTGAGTTCATCTATTGCTTCCAGGGTGATCTCCATCTGCGCTCCTCCCGGCATTATTCTTGCTCGCTTCACCCGAAATCATACTCTCCAGGAAGTCCAACGACTTCAGCGGGCTTGACAGCTGGGCTTCCAGGCTATCCCTGAGCACATCCTTGATGATCCTGCAATCGGAGTCCGACACGTGAAGGGCTGCAACCAAGCGGTAGTCAGATCTGAGCAGCCTTCGCATGACCTGAATCGTCCCAGGAGCCGCCTCCACTGCGCCAATCGAGCCCGGGAGACACTCTTCACAGATGAGTCCGCCCTGTTTCGAGCTTATCCATTTGATCAGTCCATCTTCGTTCCCACACTTGACGCACCTGTCGAGTTCCAGTCCGTATCCCATCAACAGCAGAAACTTGAGCTCAAACGCCATGAAGAGCTTCGTCAGATCTGCGTGCTTTGATCCATCGATGACGTGCAGCGTCGACAGCAGAAGGCGGAACAACTCCGGAGCCGGTTCTCCTTCTTCCATCATATGGTCGTAGAGCTCCGCGAGCAACAGCGCGTAGGCAGTCCGGACCAAGTCAGTACGGATGGTCTTGAACGATGTGATGAGTTCGCCCTGGCTGAGTGTGCCCAATCCTTTGCCCTGGAACACCCCAAACCGGCCGTGGATCGGAACCTGGGCGAGGCTCGCGAACCGGTTTCGAGGTCTCCGGGCGCCTCTGGCCACGGCTCTGACTTTGCCGCGCTCCCTGGTGTACAGACTGACAATCCTGTCCGCCTCACCCAGGTCTCTGGTGCGGATGACCACACCTTCTACTCTCTCCAGCCCCATCGGCTTCTCTCCTCGCGTTCGGAGCCTACTTCGTGAACAGCCTGATGACGAGGGTTATGATCAGGCTTAGGAGCAGGCACGTGGTCAGAGGTATGAAGATCTGGACGTTCTCGGTCTTGATGTGTATGTCGCCGGGCAACCGCCCGATGAATGGCACCTTCTGAAGCGCCGTCAAGATCAAACCGAGCGCAACCAGCGATAGTCCTGCTGTGATCAGAACGCGGCCGACCTGGTTCACTCCTGTACCTCCCGATGCTTCCCCCGGTAATACCGCTCCATCTCGCTGTACACGCAACCGCAATAAGGCTGCCTGTAAAGGCCGAGCTCCCGTGCTTTTGACTGCCCCTCTCTGAATCCCGGGCGGAAGTCGATGTACACGAACTCCACATCGTGGTCTGCGGCTGCCTTCTGTCCTACCTGCGCTATCAGGTCGTGGTTCTGATACGGACTGACGAGAAGCGTGGTGGTGAATCCTCCAAACCCTCTCTCACTGGCCTCGCGGGCGGCCCTGCGCAGCCTCATGTCGTAGCACTCAGCGCAGCGGCCGCTTCCTGTACCTACGACCTTTCTCAGGAACTGGTCGAGGTCATATGTGTCATCGACTATGAGGTCAAACCCTCTCATAGAGGAATACGACCTCAGCGTGTCGAGGCGCCGCTCAAACTCTTTGTACGGATGGATGTTGGGGTTGTAGAAGAACGAGGTCGTCTCGAAACCTTCTGCCTCGAGCCTGTCTAGGCAGTAAACCGCACACGGAGCGCAACACGTGTGGAGCAGGATGGGCGTCGCCGCGGCATTGCCTGTGCGGGGACCTGCTCGTCCGTCAGTCATTGTCTTCCTCCTCATCGAACAGCTCAGGGGCACATCCTGAGACCGCAGCCTGAACCGGGTCGAGACCGAGATGCTCATATGCTCTGACCGTCAACATCCGCCCGCGTTGGGTGCGCTCGATGTAACCGATCTGAAGAAGGAACGGCTCGATCACGTCCTCAACCGTTTCGCGCGACTCGGATATGCAGGCTGATAGGGTATCCAATCCTACAGGGCCTCCTCCGAACTTCGTCGCAATTGTCGACAGCAGCTTGCGGTCGATCTGATCGAGTCCGAGTTCATCGACACTCAAGGCCCTCAGAGCTCGATCCATCAGGTCAATGGTGATCTCGCTGTCCCCCTCTATCTCCGCATAGTCGCGCACGCGCTTCAGGAGCCTGATAGCGATCCTCGGAGTGCCCCGCGAGCGCCGGGCAAGCTCCTCTGAGGCCGCAGGCTCGATCGCTATGCCCAGCCTCTGCGCATTGCGGTCGACTATCTGCCGAAGGTCGGCCGGCGTGTAGAACTCGAGCCTGCAGATGACTCCAAATCTATCCCTCAACGGAGAGGTCAAGAGTCCCGCTCTTGTGGTCGCTCCGATCAGAGTAAACGGCTGCAGGTCCAGACGAATGCTCCTGGCGCTCGGCCCCTTCCCGAGGACTATGTCGAGTGCATAGTCCTCCATCGCAGGATAGAGGATCTCTTCGACAACTCGGTTCAGCCGGTGGATTTCGTCTATGAACAGCACGTCCCTGGCCTTCATGTTGGTCAGGACGGCCGCGAGATCGCCCGCCCGCTCGATCGCCGGACCTGACGTCACGTGCATGCTTACTCCGAGTTCGTTCGCGATAATCCCCGCTAGGCATGTCTTTCCGAGGCCGGGGGGACCGTAGAGAAGCACGTGGTCCAGGGCTTCACCCCTGTTCTTGGCGGCCTCTATGAACACGCTCAAGTTCGCCTTGATCTGGTCCTGGCCGACGAATTCATCGAGCCGCTTCGGCCTGAGGTCCTTGTCTGTCTGCGATTCTCCCGAACGCACGTGGCCGGTCACAAACCTCTCCTCGAAGTCCACCAATCGTCCTCCTCACATAGCTCTCATATACCAGTGATGCAGACCTATCTCCGCCCCGCGCTGGCAAGGGCCCTTCTCAGAATCGAATCAGTAGTCAGACTGGCATTGGAGCTCTTGAGTGCCCTTATCGCCAACGATACAGACCGTCTGGCCTCGTGAGGCGAGAACCCAAGGGCTATCAAGGCCTCTGCAGCCTCGCTCCTGGCGTCGCCCCCCAGCTCATCGGGCTCAGCGCCGAGGTCGGAGTCATCCTCCACTACATCCGCCAGCTTCTCCTTGAGCTCTAGCACGATTCTCTGAGCCGTCTTCCTCCCAATCCCAGGGATGGCAGTGAGGCGGTCCAGATTCCCTGTCGCGATCGCCCGTCGCAGTTCCACTGGGCTGATGCTCGAGAGGATCGAAATCGCGCCCTTCGGACCGATCCCTGTCACCGAGATGAGGAGTTCGAAGACAGCCCGGTCATCCATGTTGTCAAATCCGTAGAGGGTCATGCAGTCTTCCCTGACGTGCAAGTGCGTGTACAAGGTCAGCTCGTCGCCGATTGCTCCCACCCGAGTCCGAGTCGGGACGACGACCTCGTAGCCGATGCCCCCTACGTCGAGCACCACAGACTCGGGTGTCCTGGAGGCGACCGAACCCCGGACGAACGCGATCACAGATTGACCCTCCCTGCTTCAGAGAGCTTTGCATTCATGCCACACGAGAAGCTGTGGCATATGGCAACAGCCAGCGCATCGGCCACATCGTCCGGGCTGGGAATCTCGGGCAGACACAGCAGCATCTTCACCATCCGCTGAACCTGCTCCTTGTTTGCCCTGCCATAGCCTGTCACTGACTGCTTCACCTGCAGCGGAGTGTACTCCGCAATGTCCAGACCGCAGCTTGCCGCCGCCAGCATGGCGGCGCCTCGAGCCTGCCCAACGGCCAGCGCTGTCGTGACATTCCTGCTGAAGAACAGCTGCTCTATGGCCACGACTTCAGCCTTGTACTCGTAGATCTTGTTGCGCAGCGACGTGTAGATCTCGAGAAGCCTCG
>JAAYAB010000244.1 GCA_012719595.1 Bacillota bacterium | reverse complement strand
GGTTGCAGGGTTGATACTGCCATCGACCTCGATCGAAATTGACAGGCCGGACGCATCAAGAAGCTGATGAATCCTCGCGACCTTCCGCACAGTCTCCGGCACTAGAGGGCTTCCTGCAAATCCAGGGTTCACTGTCATCACTAGGATCAAGTCGGAGCAAGGCACAACAGACTCAATGGCCTCAGGACAAGTTGCAGGCGAAACGACCAGTCCCGCTTTCATGGAGGCCTGCCGAATCAGGCCTAGCGTACGGTGCAGATCGCAGGCTGCCTCCGCGTGGATTGTGACAATGTCCACTCCTGCCGCCGCTAGGGACTCCACATGCCTCTCGGGATGCCTGACCATCAGATGTGCCTCAAATGGCAGGATCGTGGCACCTCTCAAGCTGCGGATCATCCACGGGGCAAACCCTAGATTGGGCACGAACTCCCCGTCCATGATGTCGAAGTGTATCATATCCACGCCCGCCGCCGTTACGCGTCGAACCTCGTCTCTCAACTCCCCCGGATCCGCACACATGAGCGAGGCAGATATGAGCCGGCGCGTGCATCTGGCCGATTCAGCCAAGCAAAACACCTCTATCTCACTCAGTCGAGGAACGTAGGTCCTCTCACTAAGTTGCTTGATTACAACACTAGCATAGTAAGCCCCAATCACTTGTCAAGTCACGGGGCGGCCCACCCTACCGCGCGGGCTGCAGCTAGGAGGCTTGCACACAGAGCCAAGCCAGAAGATTGATAGATACTGTCAGGTCAAAGCTGCAGTATCCTTTCTCTGTGAACGTGGGTCTATTATGATAGAGGAGCGGAGGCGCCTCGTCCTTGACCCGCCCTGACCGTACTGACGGATTGGTGTCGGGATGCTCGCAACTCAGCGAACAGATTGCGACCGATCGAAAGCTACATGATGCGAGGAACGATATGGAGGAGCTACATACCCTAGTCTCAAGATGCAGGTCTGGCGACCTCGGCTCGTTCGAGGAGATAGTGCGCAGGTTTCAGGACATGGCCTATGGCTATTCCTATTCGATCCTCGGCGATTTCCATTCCGCTCAGGATGCTGCGCAGGAGGCGTTCATTGATGCCTATAGGCAGCTACCCAGCCTGCGCGACCCAAAGGCCTTTCCTGGATGGTTCCGTCGAATCGTGTTCAAGCACTGCGACAGAATTACCCGGCGAAAACGCATGGCCTCGATTCCGCTGGACGACGCCAGAGCCTGTGAACTGACCTACCCCGACTCGGCAGACATCGTTGCCCAGGCTGAGGAGCGCGAACAGGTCCTCAGCGCAGTGAGATCTCTGCCGGAGGGCCATAGAACCGTGACAACCCTCTTCTACATCAACGGCTACTCCCAGCGCGAGATCGCTGACTTCCTCGAGCTTCCCGTGACAACGGTCAAGAAGCGGATATATGACTCGAGGCAGCGCCTTAAGGAAAGGATGGTTGACCTAGTGAGTGAGTCTCTGAGGCGTCACTCGTTGAGCAGTGACTTTACAGACATAGTCGTGAGAAAGGCAGCGTCGCTCAGTGACCTCGAGAGAGCGTCGGCCTTTATCGACTACCATGCCCGGCAGTATCCTGAGCACTTCAAGTCGGTGGATGCTGCTGCAAAGGCAGGAGTGTTTGTTGTAGGAACAGAAGGCGAGGTATCCGGCGCCGGCTACTTCGGTGAAGCGACGTGGAGCATCGGGTCCACGATCATGCGCCGGGCACGCATAGATGAGATCGGCGGAGAGGGAAAGGGAGTGCCTGACCCGGCGTTTCTCATGGGCTGCAAAGGTGCACTGAAGCTCGCGAAGGAGCAGGGAATCAGCATCGCTGTCGTGCATGGATCGCAAT
This sequence comes from Bacillota bacterium, assembly GCA_012719595.1. Lineage (GTDB taxonomy): Bacteria > Bacillota > DTU014 > DTU014 > DTU014 > JAAYAB01. Next base: position 56 of record JAAYAB010000244.1, on the reverse strand, counting down.
TTGATCATGGCCTGTGCGGCTTTGTCCCATGCTTCTACTACGCGGTCGCGACTCTC
>JAAYAB010000243.1 GCA_012719595.1 Bacillota bacterium | reverse complement strand
CGCAGTCGTCGTCACCGTCTCGGTGTTGTCGGCCTTGATCACAACGTCGCCGCCTACGGCCGTAGAGGCCGCCACGGTGCCATCAGCAGATCCAAACCTCGCAACTACCGGGTTCTCTGACAACGAGACGGCAGACGCGGCTGCGACTGCAGTCCCGCCTTCAGCCCCGGCCTTCGCCTCAGTCGTCATCGTATGGTTGCTCGTGGAGGATATCCTCATGGCGCCGCCTGCAGTGACATCCGCCGCCGCCATCTCCGCAAGAGTCTGCCCAAGTGCGACGTTCACCGCCACGGATGCGCCTACGCCTACGTCTGATCCACTCGTCCCGTCCTTCGGAGAAGCCTTGGCCTCATCCTTTGACCTGCTCTCTGCGACTACACTGACGCCGCCGCTGCCCGCTTCGACCCAGTCCCAGCTACGGATCAATGCAGTCGTCCTGCTGTCCGTCAGGTTGATCGCAAGCGCGCCGGCCACTCCCACCTCTTTCTTGCCTGCGCCGGATATCGCTTCGGCCTTGTACTCGCTCTGCTTGTCTGCGGGCTTACCGTCACTGGCCTCAATCTCGAGAGTCTTGGCCTCAATCTGCAGCGTACGGGCATCATGGTACCCGCTTCCTAGATAGGCTTCATTTGTAGAGGTGACCTTGTTGAGGGCCACTGCGGAGGCTACACCAACACCCTGCTTGGTCCGATCCACCGTACTGCCATCAGCTTTGACCGATACATCGGTGTTGGCTGCAGAGGCTATCGTCACTTTTCCCTTCTCGTCCGAGTCACCGTTGGCGTACAGGTTCACACCATCCGCTACTTTTGCCCGAGCAAGGGACGTCACAACATTGACGCCCACAGCGGCAGCTACGCTGACACTGTCGTCCTCACCGGTGCCTGTCTTTGCCTTGGGAGCTGTCTTGTCTCCACCAGGCGCTCCAGAGCCTCCCGGGCGCTTGACCTCGTCCTTCTTCTCCTCGGCCAGGGCTTTCTGCCCCTCTATCTTCTTGTCTACACCGTCTTTTGGCGTAGACTCGTCCTTCTCTTTCTCACCCTCTTGACCCGCAGTTGCCGTGGTCTGCACGCTGAGCCTCTCATTTGCAGCGATGCTGATCGAGCCGGCGTCGTCCTCCAGCCCGACCCCGCTCGCACCGTCCTCCACCACTGCCTCTGACGACGCATCGACAAGCGCGACTGCCACTGCTGCGCCGATCGCCAGATCCTGTGCATTGGCACTGCCCGCCGCAGTCGTCGTCACTGTCTCAGTGTTACGTGCCTTGATCTCGAAATCGCCATTTGCGAACGCGTAAATATGCACCGTGTCCCTAGCCGACCCAAGCCTCGCAACTACTGAGTTCTCTGACAACGAGATAGCGGACACGGCCGTGACTGCGCTCCCGCCCTTGGCCCCCGCTTTCGCCTCGGTGTCCATCGTGTGAGTGCTGTCTGACCAAATGCGGATGGCGCCTGAACGGGCACTCACCCCATCGGCCGCGATCTCTGCGAGAGTCCTGCTTAGGGCCACATTTAGAGCAACTGATGCGCCTATGCCTACGTCAGATCCGCTGGTTGCATCTCCCAAGGGAAGGGCTTTCGCAACGTCCTTCGACCGGTCCGACGCAGACACGGTCACGCCGCCTCCCTGGGCTTCGACCCCTGCATTGTTCTTGATGTACGCAGCTGTGCTCCTGTCGACGAGGTTGACCGCAAGTGCACCTGCCACGCCTACATCCCCTGCACCGGCACCGGATACTGCCTCGGCCTTGAACTCATTCTGCGTGTCGGCGGACTCACCGCTGCCCACTTCGAGAGTCTTGGCCTCAAGTTTGACTCCACCACCGGCGCTGTGATAGCCGGTTCCCAAATAGGTTTCGTTAGTAGACGTGACCTTGTTGAGCGCCACTGCGGCGGCTATCCCAACCTGCGGCTTGCTTTGATCTACGCTACTGCTGTCAGCCTTGACCGACACGTCTGTATGTGCGGCAGAAGACAAGCTCAGGTTCCCGCTTCCCTCGGCGTTAGCATGTAGGCCGCTCGTAACATTCGCCCTTGTTGTGACGGACACAACATTGACGCCGACTGCACCTGCAACGCTCACCGTTCCGTCAGCCGTCTTTGCGGAAGGCGCGACTCCCTCGTCGGATCCTCCGCCATCCGAACCAGCCTCACCCTTGGCTTCGGCCTTCTTCTTGCCGACTAGGTCGGTTTGCTTCTTTGTATTCTGATCCACCCCGTCGTCTGGCGTGGACGCGTCTCTTTTCTTGCCACCGAGCTCGCCGGCGATAGCCTGCGTGTCTATTCGGTTGACACCTTGTGCGCTGATCGCAATGCCCACGTCGCCATAGGTCGTCACGCTTCTGTCTGTTTCTGCTTCCGACGTGCTATCGACCAAGGCGATTGCCACCGCAGCCCCAATCGAAAGGTCGTTACCTCGGCTGCTGCCCTTGGCCAAGGTAGAGATGCTCTCTTTGCTGTCGGCGGACACACTCAGGTTGCCCTCAATGCGCAGTATTTCGTACGGGTATAAGAACGACCCCGCTCCCAATCGCGCTGTGGTTACGTTCTCAGAAAGCGAGACAGCCGATGCAGCAGTCGTCGCAACGCCGCCACTGGCGCCTGCAATAGCCTCTGTCTCCATGCTGTGATCTGACGCGGCTGTCACAGTCAGATCTCCGAGCACTGCTGGATCCGAGCCGTCGGTGATCTGTGCGCGGTCGGACAGCTCCGCCAGTGTAGTGCGCACGGCTACGTTCACCGCAACGGAAGCGCCTACGCCGGCGGTCTCGCCGGTGATCGTCTCGTGCGGCGTCGCGCTGGCGCGATCTCCCGTTCTATCAGATGCCGAGATCACGACGTTTCCGTTGCCAGGCATCACCACAATCGCCGGCTCTCCGATCAGCGCAGCAGTCTTGCTGTCCGTAAGGTTGAGTGCAAGTGCCCCTGCAACGCCGACCTCCTTGGCGCCCGCTCCGGAGACCGCCACTGCGGAAAACGTATTCGCCTTGTCCTCGCCGGACTGACCTTCGTTCAGTGTTCTGGTATGAGCCTGGATCGTCAGAGACGGAGTCTCGTGCTCGCCGCCCAGATACGCTTCGTTCACAGACGTCGCCTTGTTTATGGCGACCGCAGACGCGACTCCGATTTGGTCGCCGCCCCCACTAACCCTACTGCCATCAGCCGTGACCGACACATCCGTGTTTGCAGCCGAAGACAGGTTCAGGCTGCCGCCCCAAGAGATGCGAGTTATTGCGTCGTCGCTAGTAGAGGCTCTTGTGGTAGCCGAAACCAGGTTTACTCCGATGGCCGCGGCCACGCCGACCTTCCCCTCGCCGGTCTCAGCGGAAGGTACGACTTTCTCGACATCGCCCTCTCCGTCGCTGCCCTCTCCACCGCCGCCGCCGCTCTTGAGCTTCTCTTTTTTGGACTCGGCTAGCGAGGTCTGCTTCTGAATCTGCTTGTCTACGCCGTCCGGCGGTGTCTGTTCATCCGCCTTCTCGGCGCCCAGACGGCCGGCCGTCGAGGAGGTGTTGATGCGACGGTAAGACTCTGATCCAAGATCGACACTGCCCGCCTCCACGCCTCGCTCAAGCGTCGCCTCAGTAGAGCTGTCGACGATGGCAAGTGCCAACGCAGGACCGATGGACGCACTCTGGCCCGCTGCGCTGCCGCTCGCAGACGTAGTGATCTCCTCCCGGCTGCTCGCGCCGATCTTCAGCCCGGGACCCGTAGACACCTTCAGGAAGCCGTCTCCTTCGACCTGCCCGAGGCCTGCCCAAGTTAAGTTGTCTACAATAGTGAGTGCAACTGCGGGCGCAACAGCCGTGGCACCAGCCACACCAGCCTGTGCCTCAGTGGCTATGGCATGTCCGCTCTCTGCCCGTATAGACACGCCCGAACCGGCACCCCACTCTACCTCTTTGCTATCACCTGTCACCCCTGCTCTGGTTTCATTGGCCGCCACGCTGATAGCTACAGAAGCACCGATGCCGACGTCCGATTCGTCAAGCCCTTCGCCGGGCACAGCCCGACTAGAGGTCTCTGAGAGGTTGACCGACGCTATCTCGACGCTACCCTCACCAGCCACTGCGTTCTTGTTGATCTCAGCTACGTAACTGGTATCCTGCACATTAACAGCCAAAGCGCCAGCCGCGCCAACCTCGCCTGGACCGCTTCCCGAAATGGCCAATGTCGTCATCATCGCGGGAGTCTGCCACTCCAGCGGTTCGTCGTTCATCTTCGCTGTTACAGTGACCATGTTACTACTGGAGACATTCTGATCCACTACTGCCTGACTGTCAGACTCTACCTTGTTGATCGCTACCGCAACTCCGACTCCGGTGCTTCCCGCCTGAACCGTGCTGGCATCGGCGGTCACCGATGAGTTGTATGTTGCATTACTTGCAACCACAACCGAGCCGTAGCTCACATACGACAGATCCTGGCTGGACTCAAGTGCAGCTTTGGTCGTGATCTTTATGTCATTGATGGCTAGTGCCGCCGCCACCTTGACTGCTCCATCCGCCCCATCGCTCGTTCGTGCATCGTCCTCGTATTGGTCGAGGTACGTTTTCATGTTGCTCTGCTGCTCGGGATCCGTTTCCGTGTCCTCGCGTGCTCCGTAACTTGGAGCGACAGCTGAGGTTGTCACTGTAGTGCCCGACGTGGCCGTCACTCTGACGTCGGAGTCGGCCTCAAGGCGAGCGTCGCCACCGACAACGGCCTCGGTGGTCATTGTGAGCTTGTTCACCGCAACTGACCCGCCGATATGGCTATCCCCTTCATCGTCCGGCGACGGCTCGACGGTGGAGTTGATCGTTACCCCGGTCCCGGCAGATATACCGATGCTATCCGCCTTCAGGTAGGACTTGCCGCCTATGCTAACCCTGGATGTCGTCTCGACATCCGTTATCGCATAGGCTGCGTCGAGAGAATCCTCGGACCCGGTCTCGGGCGAGACCGCTAGCGACAAACCGACTCCGGCAGATATGTTTATGCCATATGCGGCCTGCAGGTCGACGTCAGGACCGTCCGACATGATCTCCACTTCGGCCCCGATCTCACTTAGCTCTTTCGTGCCTGTGGCTTCTTGATCCATGTAGGTAGACACGGCTTGGATGGATATGTTCCCGCCACGCAATTCCGACGAGTCCAAGCTGACTCTGGCCTTTCCTCCGTCTCTGCGGATGGCGGTCAGGCTTATGTCGCCACCCAAGCTAGTCCACCCGGGATCCTCGCTCGAGGCGTCGATCTCTGCACCCGGCAGTATAGATATCTCGCCGTGCGATTCGATGGTGATACCGCGGCTGTATACTCCTGCACCCCCGTCCGCCCGGAACCCACGGGTGGTCAGGCTCCCGGAGACCTCGACGCTCTCCTCGGCGACTATCTCTATGGGTCCATTGTCCCGGAGTCCGCCGAAATTGACGAGATCCTCGAAGTCATAGTGGTTCCTGACGTCGACGTCCAGCGCGCCAGTGATCACCACGCCGCCTGCTGCAAGCCTGATGCCGTCAGTAGCGCGAGCGCTAATCAGTCCACTGACCTCTATGGTGCCTTCGCTGTTAACTGGAACCTCTCCCGCGAGAGTGCGGCTGATCGACGTATATGGATCGTCAAAAAAACCGGTCATGAACTCGGTGGTGGGCGTAACGATAGACAGCGCTCCGACATTGACGACACCATCCGTCCCTATCAAGACCCCGTACGGGTTCAGGAAGTAGACATTGCCATCAATGACGCCTGGCCTGCCTTCCTTGTAGGAGTTCAGTGTGCCGAGGATAGATGAAGGTTCGTCATAGACGAGGTTCAGGAGGTTCTGTGCATCATCAGGTATGTAGAGATTGACTGTGTCGACGTCACCTACGTTGAACCTGGAGAAGGAGTTGAGGGCTGTCTGGGTCTGTGAATGGATCGTGGAAGTGTGGACGTCAAACTCGCCGGGGCCTCCCGACACAGTGGTCTGTGTCTCTGGCGCGCCTCCGACTTCTCGGACGACTATTCCAGTGCCCGCAGCCCAAGCGATGTCCGGGAATAGAAAGGCCCAGTTGCTGAGAATCAGCACCAGGCTCAGTGTCCACACCACCAGGTGTCTGGCTAGCAGGCGTGTTACCTTTCGTCTCCAAACAGACCTGCGCACTGGTCGATCCAAGACACGCACCCGCAGGGACTCATTGGCTCGCATAGCAAGCCCTCCTATCCATTGCGTGGCCAGGCATCACGCGCCGGCACTGCAGTATTCCCAGTTCTGGACGCGTCATATAGAAGACCCAGAGGAGAGGCAGCTGCCTGCACCTCGGATTGTCTTGTGCAGCATGCACCATAGTTGTGCGTTGCGAGGAGAGATTGTCCATCACAGCCAACGAGTTCATTGTACCTAGGGCATGTACGAGAGTCAAGAATCCCTGGTAACCCCGATGTGCTTTGCAGTAAGTGGAAACCACAGGTGTGGCGAGGCCTGGACCAACCCGTCTCCTTATGCCCCCGCTGGTCCGTCCCGGCCTAGTTCCTGCTATCCTCTACAGCTCAAAGCTGCTCCCATTGCGCTGGGCCAAAACCGG
>JAAYAB010000038.1 GCA_012719595.1 Bacillota bacterium | reverse complement strand
GTCGAAGGCTGCCCGCACGTCCTGGCCTCCATCAAGACAGGTCAGCTTTCCGCATCCAGCGATGCGTCCGCCTTGAGCTCTGTAATCCTGCAGGAAGCTCCACACCTTTGTCGAGACATTCTCGGGAAACAGGAAGATCAAAGCGTCGTACGCATGCCCGTGTCCATAGCAGAGCCTGCCGTTTTCTATCCGAACACTGCCGTTCTCTATCTCCGTGCTTGGCACTAGGTCATGAAGATGTCCCGCCTCGAACAGGCCCAGGCTCAATTCCAGGACTCGGTCCTGCGTTGGGCTGCTGGTTGACCACTTGTCCAGCCCGGGCTGGTTCATTACCCAGTTAGACACTGCTTGCATGCCGAACACCACCAGAATCCGCGAATCCGGCTGGCCTGCCTGGAGTTCTTCGACCTCAGCGATCGCTTTCTCGGTCTCCTCGATCTGCTCAAGCATCCCTTGCCCCTTCAGCTCGAGAACGACTTCCTCGTTCGGACACTCGTAGCCATGGTAGTGTGTCCGGCCTCCATAGCGAGCGTTTCGCCAAGTCTCTGCGAAATACGTGTCAAGGCGGCGGGTCCCCATCGAGTACCACATGTTGTACCAAACGGGTCCACCGCACTTCCGCGCCAGGGCCAGCCGAATGGGTATACTGATCGTCTCGTCGGTCTGAGCGTAGTCTCGAGGAACCTCCCACCAGTCCCAACCGTTCTTCAGGACCTCGAGGTGCAGGCGTGTGCGGTCTCCCCACCATGTGGGATGCGCTCCGATGAAGGCTTGAGGTCCATACACTCGTTTACCCTGGTCGTAGAACCAGGTCTCGTTCTCAACCATCTTCGACCTGAGCACGTGGTTGTAGTCGTTCACGGCTTGGTACGCTCTCTGCTCGAGCCCGTCAACCGGGTACTTGAGAAGGATCAGGTCATCGCGAAGAGAACGACCGCAGTGCCGCTGATACAGCTCTGCCATCTGGTCGGCATAGGTCAGGCACCGCGTTGCCGCGGTCGCGTCAATTGAGCCGATCATCACGTCTACGCCCCACTCATCTACGAGCACGCCGTCGAGTGGAATGTGAGCGTACGCATCGAAGAGCCGTTCGTAGAACGCATACAGCCGGGGCGAGAACAAGTTCGGTATAGCCTGGCGAAATGCCGGCAGTGCTGCGGCGCGGCTGTCGGCATAGTCCGGACCCGCGGAAATCTCAATGCGCGTGCGCTCGCCGATCACCTCAAAGCGTGTCTTGTCAGAGATGTCCCGCAGCGAGCCGCGCGCTATTGCCCGTTTTTCCGTCAGATCAAAGGCCCAGCATCCGAGGATCCGCTCAATCCCCTTCACCCCGCTGCTCCGCCAGTAGTGATATGCCAGCGGGCTGTCGAACTCTATCACGCCGCAGCCTCGGTCATCCAGGGTCGTCTCAGCAAAGAAGAAGGCATAGAGGCAATCGTCGGGGTACAGCTCATTGAAACCCTCGTATTCGTTCCTCACATCGAGTTCGAGGACGAGCTTCCTGCCCGCTTTGTGCAGCAGCTCACAGGCTTCAGAGACCTTTGCCACCAGTTCAGAGTCGGTCACGGGGAGCTTTACCCAGTGAGCAGCTACGCAAATCACGTCGAAAGAAGAGCGCGAGAGCAGGTCGCCAACCCTCTCTGCCAGCACCCCGGGCTCTAAGATGGTATCTGCCCACTTCCAGTAGATGAGGCGCGGGTTCGAGCCCATTTTGGACACTCCTTCCCTATCACTGACGCACAGTTCCGCAGCTCCTACAGATAGCCGCGAAATGCTTCCTCTATCATCGCCTTGTAGTTCAGTGGGTTCACATAGTGAGGGATGGTGTTGCTCGAACCCACGCAATAGCCGCCATCATAGCCGAGTTTCTCGATGCGGTCTCGAACGCTGTCCCTTACCTCACGCTCCGTCCCTCTGCTGAGCAAATCGACACTGATGTTGCCCACCAAACAGAGCTTGTCGCCGACCTTGCGCTTGACCTCAACTGCGTCCATCGAGTTCGGTTCGAGCGGATGGATGGCGTTGATCCCGATCTGTACGAAGTCATCGAATACAGCCCACAGGCTCCCATCTGTGTGATAGAGATATGGCACGCCTGCTTCTCTGGCCAGGTCGCCGATCTTGGTCATATACGGGAAAAGCTCTTGTCTGAAGAACTCGGGATGAACCAAGAGGCCTGTCCCAAACGCTATGTCATCCGTATACCAGATCGCTCCGAGGCTGTCGCCGAGGATTTCGACAGATCTGCGATTGATCTCAAGTATTGCTTCACCGTGCTGGCGCATGAGAGTGCTGACCAGTTCCGGCTGATCGAACAGCGAGTGGCAGAAGTGAGTGTATCCCATGTGCATCCAGACCCTGGTGAAGATGTCGCCCGTGGAGAGGATAATCTTCATGCTCTGAGGCAGATGCTTCTTGACAGCATATAGCTGCGAGTAATCGACGTTCGAGTCCAGATCCTGCCAGGGCCATGTGTTGTTGACCAGGTCATCCCAACTCCGGATGACACCTACTCCCTCTATGGATCTGCTGTGATGATCCACCACCTGCAAGTGGTAAAGAGGCCGGACGTGGACGAAATCGTAGCCAGCCTTGATCCAGAAATCCACTTCATCGGCAGCAGTGGTGAGCGGACGGCCGAGCACGGCCTCCTTGATGGGTCGATCGATTCCAAACTCACACAGCGGGGGCCTGTCAGCCCGCCCCTGCAGCATCAGTACCTGGCGGATCCGTGAGAAATCCGGCTCCGGCTTGACGTCAATCTTCATCGCTACTCCTCTTTCTTGTTGAATCTCTGACGATGAGTTGGCCGGGAATCAGCACTTGCTTGGGCTGGGACTGGCCTTTTTCCAGCAGCGCCGTAACAGCGTGCTCGACGATTCTTGCCGACTGCACGTCGAATGCGGTAATCGACGGATACGCCATCGCGTCGAGAGGCGTGTCCATGTATCCCAACACCATGAAGTCATCGGGAATCCGCAATCCTGCTCTCAGCACCTCTTGCACGAACTGAAACCGGACTGCTGCTTCAGAGATGACTATAGCGTCAAACTCTTTGGCTCGTTGCACAAAGAACTGAGTAACGCTGCGCCGCTCATGAGGCTCCCAGTTGGCCTGGCAACACATGTCCGGGTCGAGCTGCAATCCCAGCCTCTTGCAGCTCTCGATCAGCTCAGCCTTGATACGACAGTCGACGCCTATGTTGCTCTTGCGCCCCAGATGAGCAATGCGGTCGCAACCTACTGACTTGAGGTGGTTCAGGCCATCTCTGATTATCTGCGCCACGTCTGCATCGACATAGGACAGACCTCGGGTGTCCTCAGTTCTGCCTACCATCACAAACGGAATCCGCTTCTTCAGCAGGTACTCCACGCGGCGGTCGTGCATCTCCACCTCGAACAGAATGAAGGACCCGACCTGCCCGCTGTTCACGATCTGCTTCACGTCATCCAAAGCGGAGGCTGGCTGAGTGCTCGGGTACAACACTACCTGGTGGTGAAACAGCCGGGAATACGTGATCAGGTGAGATACGAAGTCCAGGTAGCTCGTACCCGCGACGTGGTTCGCGTTGAACGGATACAGCACGCCGATAGCCGTCTGGTTGCCCTTGGCGAGCGTGCGGGCTGTAGTGTTCGGAACAAAGCCGATCTGCTCCATGGCTTGTTCAACGCGTTTGCGCAGGACGGGACTGACTGTGGGCTTGTTGTTGATCACATTCGAGACGGTCCCAACAGACACCCCGGCGAGTTTGGCTACATCGTATATCGTCGCCACAGTATCTCCCACTCCCTACCGATCCCGGCCATCTAGGTCGACCGGAGAGACAACATCCAGTGCAAAGGCAACCCATCTGCGACGTCTGCCTCTATCTCCGCCACACACAGCCATGATAGGAACCCCGGCTCATCGGCGCACCGAATCGTACAGGCCTCCGGCCCTGCCACTGACACCTCAACCCCGCAGGATGAACGCGAGTTGGTCACACACGTCACAGCGCCGTGCGTCTCGACCCCCAGCCACAGCTTCCCGTGGTCCAACATCGTGAAGTAGTCCGGGGTGATCTCGTTCTCGATCCGGAACCGCACCTGCTTCGTACCTGGACGTCCTTCCAGAGTATAGCGGACCTCGATGCCGTTGGGAAGGAACACCACGCGCTTGCGAATGAGGAAGTGCCTGCCATCAAATGCGAACTCAAGAGATGGCGGCTGCGTGTCCTCACTGACCTGCACGTGGAAGACAAAGCCGTGCAGTCCGACCAGTTGCTGACCGTCAAATGCGATCGCGTCGTTTAGGCAGCGACGGCGCATCACAAAGCGTCGGGCGGACAGATCGGCTATCTCCGGTTTCTGTGCGAGCTGGGGGAAGAGATCCCTCCCACCGTAGAAATCGCCGGTAAAGCTGTGATCATCGCGGTACCGTTCGAGATAGGCGGACGCATTCTGGTTGCCTGCGAGCTGACGGCCATGCCTAAGATCGAACCAGTACAGCAATCTGCCGCCCTTTGGTGCGAACACGTATGCGTTCCCGCACGCGACGACCGTAACCTCGTCTATGCCGTCCAGATTCACATCCTCTTTACGGACCAGCAAGCCCTGCTCCTGCCCTAGAGCCATCCGGCTCGCCCACAGCACTGCCAGAGCGCTGCGAGCCAGCTGCCATTGCGCCTCTTTGTCGACGTCAATGCCTATACAGCCGAACTCGTATTGGTGCGCTGCAAGAGTGCGACATGCCAGGTCGAACAACAATCTGCTTGCATCATACCCGGGAGTTGCATGGTCCGAGTCGGACAGAATGGCCTCCTGATGCCGAAGCTCCCTGCTTACCTGGTAGTACACTTCTCGGGTCTGTATGTTCTTCGCTGACCGGGCGATGTAATCAAACCAGTCAGAGTAGCCAGGATCGCCCCAAGGCAGGTTCTGCGAGCGAAGCGAATCGACCATCCAATTCGCCTGTCCCGCCGGCAGACGTTCTATGCGCACCGGACGGGCGCTCCTCGCCTTCTCTGCCAAACCGCCCACACGAAGCCAGGGAAGCTTCTCAAGCTTTCCGAGTAGCGTATCTAGCTTGCCGAAGACGTCGTCGAGCGACTGCCCGCCTCCCTCGAATTGCCACAGGCCGGTCGCCTCCGCGTCTTGGCCGTAGATCGCGGCGAAGTCGAGCTCGGGCGACTGGTTCTGCGCAAGCCAGATGTTGTAGAGGTATTCTATCAGCTCGTCGGACGATCCTGTCCTGATCGCCTTGCCGAACACGGTCAAGAGGTTGGTGTCGTCCGGGTACAGCACCAGGTGCCTATCGCCATCTCTGATCGATCGAATCACTGCCTGAGCGTGCTGGTCACCCGCCTTGCGAAACACGTTCGTCTCCACGAAGGTGTATTCATAGCCGGCATCGAGCAGCAGGCGGGCAATGTCCTGGTTCCAGCACCGCTCAGGATTCCAGAAGCCGACCGGCTCTACGTCCAGGATGTCTTTGAGCTGCCTGCGGTGATGAAGGAGTTGCTGAATGTTCTCCCAGGCATCCGTGGCCGGCAGTATGTTCTGAGCAAAGGCGCTGCCCAATACCTCAAACTGCCCCCGGGCTATACCCAGCCTCAACAGATCGATTGTCTCGTGCTCACCCCACTGCAGGGCCGACAACAGAGTGCCTGAGAAATGCACAGTGAAGCGGCAGCCTGGGTGAGACAGCAACGTCTCGAGGAGGCGGCGATAACACACGCGGTCTGCCACGAAGGCGTTCGGCACAGTATTCTGATTGAAGTGATACACTAACCCAAGTGTGAGCGGCTTCATAGCGCTCCTCCTTGACTACGCCTTGGTCGCTCCTGCAGTAAGCCCTGAAATGAAGTGCTTTTCGAGGAGAAAGAACACTAGCAGGATCGGAATGGAGACCAACACAGACCCGGCAGCGAACTGCGTCCATCGCTGATCGTAATTGCCCGCTATGAACGCGTGAAGTCCGACAGCAATAGTGTTTTTCTCCGCAGTTGTGATCACGATCCGAGACAGCAAATAGTCATTGAACGGCCCGATAAAGCTGAACAGCGCGACCGACGCCAAAATGGGTCGGGCCAGCGGCAGCGTAATCCTCCAGAAGATCTGGCCCCTGGTGGCTCCGTCTACGAGGGCGGCCTCATCGAGCGACTTGTCGATTGAGTCAAGGTAGCCCTTCAGAAGCCAAGTCGTGAAGGGAACCCCACCGCCGACATAGACGAGGGCCAGGCCCACGTGCGTATCGAGCAGTCCGACCAGGTTGAGCAAAACGTAAATTGCCACCATCGACATAGAGCCAGGGAACATCTGAATGATGAGAAAGGTCATCAGTCCATACCGCCGGCCCCAAAACCGAAAGCGAGAGAACACGTACCCGCACATGGTCGCCAGGATCACTGTTGCAGACGATGTCATGGCGCTCACCTTGAGGGTGTTCGCAGTCCAGCGGAAGAACGGGTAGCGCGGATCAAGAAACAGGCTGGCATAGTGCTGGAGTGTCCAGTGCTTCGGCAACAGCGACGTGCTGTAGAGGCTGTTCCCAACCCTGAATGAAGACATCACAATCCATGCCACTGGAATGACTGCAAACAAGAACGCAGCGAGGAGCGCTAGATAGGTCAAGCATAGCTTAACAACGTTCGATAGCTTCCTAGCCGTCATCTCTAGCCCTCCTTGAACGATCTGGTCTGCCTGAGGTTGTGTATGCTGATCAGCGCAACAGGGATGAAAATCATCAGGCCCACTGCTGCGGCGTAGTTGAACTTGTGCAAATTGAAGGTCAGTTTGTACATCCAGGAGATCAGGAGGTCAGTTCCGCCCGCTCCTCTGTTCCCGAACACAGTCGGGCCTCCGCCGGTCAGGAGATATATCAGGCCGAAGTTGTTGAAGTTCCCGCCAAGCTGGAGGACCAGCAGCGGTGCGACCGAGTACAACACCGACGGCAGCGTCAAGTGCCAGAAGGTCTGCGCATCAGTCGCCCCATCTACGCGAGCCGCCTCGTACAGGTCCTGCGGGATACTCTGAAGCACGCCGAGACAGAGAACCATTTGGAACGGGAAGCCCATCCAGATGTTCACGATGATCAGAGCGACTCGCGCCCACATTACGTTCGACAGCCAAGGGATCGGCTGAAGCCCGAATGACCCCAGCACCTGGTTTACTACTCCAAACGAAGTGTTCAGCAATCCCGTCCACACCAGTGCAGAGATGAAGGACGGCATTGCCCAGGGCAGTATGAATGCTGTGCGGAAGAACGTGCGAAAACGCAAGTTCTTCTGATTGAGCAAGAGCGCTATGCCGAATCCGAATGCGAACGCAGTGATCGTTGAGACAACTGCCCACACGATATTCCACTTCAGCACAGAGAACATCGTGCCGCGCCAGGACTTGATGCCGAACAAATCGCTGAAGTTCTGCAGTCCGACCCATCTCACGAGATTCGCCGGCGGCGAGTGATAGAGATCATAGGAGGTGAACGCCAGGCTCATCCCAAAGAATACAGGCAATACAGCGACGAAGAGGACTAACAGAGTTCCTGGTGAGAGCCAAAGGTACGCCTCTCCGCTGATCCAGAAACGCTTCAGCGACTGCAGGAAGGAATCCGCCCTCTTGCCCTCGAGAAACCGCTTGGCCTGTGTGTGGGCATCCTTGATGTTGCCTATGTACAGCAGCCCCAGCAACACGGTCACTATCAGGCCCAGCAGGCCCTGGACAAGGAGGAATGTAGAGTGGTCCCGCCCCGCCTCCGTGCCGAGCGTGATTAGGCCCCACCAGGAGTGCCTGAGCAAAGGCACTACGAAAACTAGAAGGAGCACGTGTACCGCTGCAAACAGGGTGCCCTTGACGTACTCCCCGGTCACGAATTGGCCGAGCCCCATACACAAAACCGATAGACTGGTGATCGCGCCTCGTTTCAACCTGCCGCCTCTAGACACTGCACTCTCTCCCGCTTCCAGCAATCGAGAAAGGACTCCCAGCCGACAATCAATGGCGAAGCCAGCTACCGAGTGGGCGGCGGGTCGGGAACCCGCCGCCTTCGGAAATCAGTGCCCAGCTCAGAGGTTTGCTCCTCGGTGCATCTCTGCGATAGCCTCGTGGATCATCTCGACTGACATCTCCAAAGCCATCTCAGCATCGGCCTGACCGGTGAGGACTGCAACCACAGCGTCGGTGAACGGCTGCCAGACTGCATTCATCTCGGGAACGTTCGGAGTGGGCATTCCCGCTGCAGCCTGCTCCGCCAGTGCGCTGGCGTCCGGGTGGTTCGCCACTGCGGAATGGGCGATTACGTCCTTGCGCGGCGGAAGATCAGCTGTGCCCTCGTAGATCGCCAGAAGGACCTCGTGTGAGGTCAGGAACTTGATCAGCTCCGCAGCAAGCTCCTTGTTCTTGCTGAACGCAGAAATCGCATACGTGCTGACGCTAACGAGAGGAGACAGCTCTGATCCATCAGCATATGGAGGGATCTTGGCGACCCCGTAGTTGACCCCGGCCTGCCTGAACCCGGTCAGTGCCCAAGCGCCGTCAATCACGGCAGCCACTTTGCCCTCCATGAAGAGGCTGTTGGCAACCATGTAGTCGGTGCCCTCCGGGTTCATCCCGCTCTTACGCATGTCAGCCAGTATGTTGAGTGCCTCTACTGCTCCTTTGTTTGCCAGGCCGACATCTTGCACGTCGAACCCTTCATCGAACCCGAATATGTACGCGCCCTTGCCTCCGAAGATCGGCCAGTCGAAGTACACGTTCGTGAGGTCCCACAACAGCCCGTACTGGCCGTCGTGCGTCATCTCCTTGGCAACAGAAATCAGTTCCTCAAACGTAGCGGGGACCTCCGGCAGCAGGTCCTTGTTGTACATCAGAGCGACTGAGTTGTAGGCGAACGGCAAGCCCCAAAGCTTCCCATCGTAGTACAGGGCTTCGATCGCAACCGGCATGAACTGATCCAGGACCTCATCCGGATACTCGACCGGCGATATGGTGCCCTGAAGCACCATCAGTCCCAGGCCATCATGGGGTACGGAGACGATGTCTGGACCTTTACCAGCAGGTCCATCCAGTACAAGCTTCTCACGCTGACCAAGTGGGTGGATGTCAATGAACTCGACCTTCACACCATGTTCTGCCTCAAACTTGCCAACGAGCGTGCGCAGGATCTCGTTGTGCTCCGTCTGACTCCAGACGGTCAAGGTAGTGGAGGCAGCGACAGAGACCGGTGCTAGAACCAGACAGAACAGACACGCCAGAATCGCGCAACCAGTGAACACTTTTCTGATCATGCTTTGCACACCTCTCTCGTACATATGATTGCACCAATGAGTGAGCCAGCCTGCTAAGTATCTCGCCTCCCTGTTCATGATTGGTGAACCGATTCACGCCATGCCGCACGCAGAGTAACCGCTTTACTAGGGTGAAATCGCGGCTTCGTGAAGCGCTTAATTCAAGTATAGGCAATCGGCAGCGGCCAGTCAAGACAGATAGGGTCAGAGAGGAATGGTGGGGACGGGCGATACGAGCGTCCCCGTCGGTCCGCAACAACGCCCGTCCTCAAGCTACATCAGCCTGACAGGAATGCTTTGCTCTGTGCTGTAGAGGTACCGGTCATAGGCACGGACGGTCACATCGTGTTCGTCCGGGCCGAGACCGGAGAGATCGACTGGGATGCTGGAGAAATCCGATCGAGCGGAGGCGAGAAGCTTGCCGTCCACGAGCACCTCTACCTTTACGATTCCGCTCGAAGTGTCCAGGGAAAGGTCGAGGGTGCCGTCTGACACCTCCGACTTCACTATCGAGAAACTCTGTGTTCCCTTGTCTGGGATCACCCTGCCGCCGGTCTTGGTGCCGCCACCTACGAAGAACTTCCTGACTTGATCGACGCGGCTGCCAAGCACATCGATCTTTGATGGATCCATGATCCCGCACCCGCTCCTGGACAGATAGACCAGGTGCTGCACTGACTGCGGATCCCATCCCATGATGAGGGCGGCGACGGTATCGGTCGCAACAGCGTCTTTGCCCGCAATGATGAGCCGCATGTTCATCTGATTGCGCTCAATCGGCCGCGGATTCGGGCCGTTCTGAACCCCTTGGAGTCCATCCAGCACCACGAAGTCGGCAGGCCTGCATCTGTAGTAGTCAGCGACCCACTTGTGCAGATTCTCGTCGTGCGGAATCACGTTCCAGCGGCCGATCTCAGCCAGGGAGTTTCCGTAGATGTTGGCGGGAGTAGCTCCTATTCCGAGGTTCTTGATGCCTCCCGTTACCACGCCCACGTCGTGGGTCTTGAGACACGAAATGCTGATGACGACATCCGCCTCGAAGAACCTTCTGTTGACGTAATATTCATCGTTGAGCCTCGCCTGCGGAACCTGCACCTTGACGAGCGCCTCAGAGTTGTACTCGTGCCACCTTCCGCTGTCCTTCTCTATCGCGATGAACTCGTCGACCCACGGCATCGTATCCGGCGTGTACTCCATGAGGTTCATCATGTATTGCGTGGAGCTCAGGGCGCTG
>JAAYAB010000242.1 GCA_012719595.1 Bacillota bacterium | reverse complement strand
TGAACCCATAGTATGAAGTGTGATGGGACACTTGACTAGTGGGGTGGAGGGACACGAATGTTCTCGAGCAGGCAGTTTGTGCGTGAGCTGCAGCGGTTGAGACAGGATGTTGACGCTGTAGGCGAGCGCGTGGGGAAATACGAGGAGAACATCGAGAGACTTGACAAGTGTGTTGAGCGCCTGGAAAACGTGGTTTCACGCTGGGAGGGGACAAGGTCCGCAGCCGGACCCGAGACCCCTCCTATTGGTGAGTTATTGTCTTTCATCAGCTCGCTCTCGGGAAAGGGCGGCGGAGGATCTCTCGGGCCGATGGTGACTAGACTCGTGGAAGTGGTCAGTCCCATGATAGCCCTGGCCAAAACTCTCCAGGAGAGTCCACCCGGATCACTGAGGCCTGACATCACCAAGGTGTCAAAGGAAGGCGTCGCGAGTGTAGTGCTGTTGGGTCTGATGGTGAGTGCGATGGAGGACAAACTCAGGGAAGGCGTAGAGTCGATAGTCGAGGTGGCCAAGCCATACAAGGGGCTGGCCGAGACCCTCTTGAGGCTCTCCGGCGCGAAGTATGGCGCTGCGGCCTCTCCTGCCGAACCCAGCGCGCTGGGCGAGACCTCATCTGGCACCAAGCCTAGCGATATCATCAGTCTGACGACATCCATCCGTTAGCCTCCTCAGGTTTTCTGCTGTATGTATTCCCGTCCATTCGGCACCAACTACAGGATCCAATTACACGAATAATGCAAGCATCAGCCTTCCAGTCGGTAATGATCTGATAAGGCTGGTGGAGGTGTTAGCATGACAGGAAAAGACTGTAGCGGACTAAACCCGGAGAATCTGCCCCCGGTGCTGAAGGTCAAGGAGCTCTCGAATCTCCTGAGAATACCCCTCACGCGCACCTACGAGTTGATAGAGCGGGGAGAAATTCCCTGTGTACGGCTGGGGAGGAGTATACGAATCCCCAGGTCAGTAGTCGTAAGGCTTCTGGATGTCGAACGCAAAGAGTAGGCCAGCTATAGCCTCAAATAAAGCACTAGGGACTGCAACAAAGCCAACAACTCCCTACATATGTCACTTGCCCTCGCCAGGGTCCTAAGGAGCCGAAAACAGACTTCGACACCTGTGCTCCCAGGACTTAATATTAGCTTGATATCAACGACGAACGGGGGCAATGAGGCATTTGCGCGTAGGCCTTACGTACAACCTGAAGGATGATCTGCCGTCATTTTTGGCGACCACTCGCGACGCCTCTGCGGAGTACGATTCCGAGGCGACTGTGAACCGAGTCAGGCGTGCGCTCGAGCACGGCGGGCATGAAGTTGTGATGTGTCCGTACGGACCGAAGATGTTCGACGCTTTGCGCAACTCGAGGCCGAACATCGTGTTCAACATAGCCGAGGGATGGGAGGGCCGCGCTCGGGAGAGTGTCGTTCCCGCCATACTCGAGTACCTGTCAATCCCCTATACGGGATCAGATCCAGTGACACTTGGACTGTGCCTGGACAAGACTCTTGCGAAGCGCGTCGCCCAGTCCTTTGGGATCACCACTGCTCCGTTTGCAGAGGTAACGAGCGCGCTCTCAGATGTCTCATCTCTGAACCTGTCCTTTCCTCTGTTCGTCAAGCCGGCCTATGAGGGCTCCAGCAAGGGCATAACCGGCAAATGCCTGGTGGAGGATGCCGAGGAGCTCTTGGACACTGTGAATGCGATGCTGGGACAGTATAGCCAGCCCGTCCTCATCGAGGAGTTCCTTCCCGGCCGGGAGTTCACTGTGGGGATCATCGGCAACGATACGGTTCAGGTGTTTCCGCCGATGGAGGTCAGGCCCAAGGGCGCTTCGGACTCCACGGCCTTTGTCTACTGCTATGACACAAAGGTGAGCAACGGCGAGGAACTGCTTTGCCCGGCGCCCATATCACCTGCACTCGAAGAGGAACTACGGCGGCTGTCAGTAGAGGTTGCACGGGCGTTCAAACTCAGGGATTTCTCAAGAATCGACTTTCGACTTGACAGGGAGGGCAGGGTGAACCTGCTCGAGATCAACCCGCTTCCCGGCTTTTCTGAAGTGAGTCTGTATCCTCTGTGTGCACAGGCGGCAGGCTTTGACTTCGACACATTGGTTAATACCATTCTGACGATCGCGCTCCGGAGACATGGTCTTGCATGCGACAGCTCCGAACGAGGTCATAGCATTGAGAAGAGGAAGGAATGCTTTGGATGATAGAGTCAGACGACTTTCACGACTGGCATTGGCAGATGGCTCACAGAATCAACACCGTCTCTGAGCTGAGCCGTCACGTCAGACTGAACATTCGTGAAATCAATGGGATCACTGAGGCCGCAAAGGCATTCAGATGGAACATCACGCCATACTACGCCAGCTTGATGGACCCCGACGACCCGAACTGCCCCATTCGCATGCAAGCCATCCCAGACATCCGCGAGCTAGACGACTGTGAAGGAGAGATGGACCCTCTTGCGGAGGACAAGAAGAGTCCGACGAAGGGTCTTATTCATTGTTATCCTGACAGAGTTGCGTTCTGCGTTGCCAACGAATGCGCAATGTACTGCAGACACTGCGTGAGGAAGCGCATCGTGGGTGCGCCGGCCGAGTCGATCACATGGAAAGACATCCAGGATGGTCTGGACTACATCAGACGTACTCCGGCTATACGTGATGTCCTCATCACAGGCGGCGACCCGCTGACTTACCCGGACACGTTCATCGATCGGCTGCTGAAGAGCATCAGAGAGATAGACCACGTGGAGATCATCCGCATCGGCACGAGAGTCTTGTGTACAATGCCTCAGAGGATAACCTCTGAGTTGTGCGACATCATCGCGCGGTACCACCCGGTGTATGTCAACACACAATTCAACCACGCAAAGGAGCTGACGTCTGAAGCGGCTGAGGCGTGCGACAAGCTTGCCAAGGCCGGGGTTCCGCTCGGGAACCAATCGGTGCTGCTGAAGGGGATCAACGACGATCCTAATGTTCAGCTCCAGCTTGTGCGGGGACTGCTTAAGATGAGGGTTCGCCCTTACTACCTATATCAGTGCGAGGTGCTGAAGGGCACTGCTCATTTCAGGACCAG
>JAAYAB010000241.1 GCA_012719595.1 Bacillota bacterium | reverse complement strand
GGCAATCGCCGATCAGGCACGGACAATAAGAGTGCCGGTGCACATGGTCGAGACAATCAACAAGCTGGGCAGAGTCAACCGGCAGCTTGTTCAGGAACTCGGGCGGGAGCCGACCATTGACGAGCTGGCCGAGGGCATGGGCATGAACACCGAAAGGGTCCGCGAGATAATGAAGGTCGCACAGGAGCCCGTATCGCTCGAGACTCCCATAGGCGAAGAGGACGACAGCCATTTGGGCGACTTCATACAGGACGAGGACGCGCTTGCGCCTGCTGAGGCTGCCTCGGCGCAGCTTCTGAGAGAGCAGCTCGAGCACTCGCTCGACAGCCTGACGTCCCGTGAGGAAAAGGTCCTAAGGCTGAGATTCGGCCTGGACGACGGCAGGTCTCGAACCCTCGAGGAAGTGGGCCAGATCTTTGGAGTCACGAGAGAGAGAATCAGGCAGATAGAGGCCAAGGCTCTCCGAAAGCTCAGGCATCCCAGCAGGAGCAAGAGGCTGAAGGACTACCTCGACTAGAAGGGGCCGCGATCTGAAAGGGCTGCCTCAGTACATGCCTGTAGCAGGGAAAAGGCACGCCAGACGTTGATTTCGGGAGCGTCGCAAAGGACAGACCCGCAATACCGAGATAAATGAAACATAAAGCTCCGTTTTGGTCACTCAGATCGTTGACCCTAGAGGCTGTATGTATTAGAATGTGTATCGACGTATTGGCGTTCCTCGGTAGCTCAACGGTGGAGCGACCGGCTGTTAACCGGTAGGTTGCTGGTTCGAATCCAGCCCGGGGAGCCACCTTTTTTCGGGCCTGTAGCTCAGCGGTAGAGCAACCGGCTCATAACCGGTCGGTCCCTGGTTCGATCCCAGGTGGGCCCACCAGTTGTTCAACTTGTGGCGCACGCAAGACGTGCGTCAAGTTTTGCTCCCATCGTCTAGGGGCCTAGGACACCGCCCTTTCAAGGCGGCGACACGAGTTCGAATCTCGTTGGGAGCGCCATGGATCGTGGGCGAATAGCTCAGCTGGAAGAGCACCTGCGTCACATGTAGGGGGTCACAGGTTCAAGTCCTGTTTCGCCCACCACTATCCGAACTCTAGAACGAGGCAAGTAGGCCGGGCAATCGCGGGCGCCGGCCTTTGGCGTCTGAGGAAAGTCCGAGCTCCGCAGGACAGGGTGCTGGGTAACACCCAGCGAGGGTGACCTCAGGGAAAGTGCAACAGAAATCATACCGCCGCGGTCTTGCGACCGTCGGTAAGGCTGAAACGGTGCGGTAAGAGCGCACCAGCGGCCAGGTGACTGGCCGGCTAGGTAAACCCCACCTGGAGCAAGACCAAGTAGGGGAAGGCTAAGGTGGTCCGCCGACTTCCCGGGTTTGGTCGCTTGAGGTGCCTGGCAACTGGTACCCTAGATAGATGATTGCCGCTTCGATCTGGATGCAGCCTGTGGCGGGTAGCCTGTCAAGGCACTCAGCTTGCAGGAGGCGGCCGGAGAGAAGACACAGAACTCGGCTTACAGGCCTACTTGCAAACATTGACGCTGAAAGACCCCGGACGCTTGCGCCCGGGGTCTTCGCTTAGTTGGAAGTCCACACGAAGCTGTTCACTGCAGTCAGCCACTGGTTTCTCACAGTCGCGTTCGAATCGTACTCGTTGGCGTAGCACGAAAGCACCAGCCACGCGAACTTGCTGCCGCTTCTGAACACTACCAGCCGCAGCATGCCTTGTCTTGCGGCAGGCGTCGACCCGGTGATCGCGTAGAAATAGGCTTGGGTCCCGGCACTTGTTGTGATGGTCCTGTCCGCCTCAACTTTGATGTTGGTGAACAGGTGCCCGTACATCGCCACCGCCATCGCCTTGATCTTCTCGGTTGTGACACTAGGTGATACGACAGAGGCAATCACGAACTGCCGGCCTGTCGGGCCGAAGTATAGCTCGACGGATTTCTGCCCGAAGAAATCACGCTCTATGTAGCCGCTGGCGGTCGATGGGATTACTAGCTCGTATGCCGGGTTGCTTTCCACGAACCACCAGTAGCCCTCTTCTTCGTGTTCGTAGAATGTGCCTGCGTGTGCGGCTGTGGACAGCAGGATCACGAGCAGCGCGAGCATCGGCCAGACAGCTTTCCTCATGTACCTCTTCCTCCCTAAGCTATTTGAGTGCTCTCTAGCCGATTATACCACCTTTGCCCTATGTCATTCAACGTGCGTACAGGCAAGATCTCAAGGCCAATCGGCGTGTCAGAGCGCGTGTATGCACGCATAT
>JAAYAB010000037.1 GCA_012719595.1 Bacillota bacterium | reverse complement strand
TCGCAGGTATAGCGAATACACATCACCTGCGCCGGATGACTGACAAACGCCGTGCGCCGGTAGGACACTCCCGCTGCTTTGTGCCTTATGTCCAAGACGCCTGTCATCAGGTCAAGATCCATCTCGTACTCCTCTGCAGAGTCACTAGTTGGCAGGGAACCCATGACGAAAGGCAGGTGTCGATTCATGGCGATGTTCAGTACGCCCAGCAACGTGTAATGGCGCATGCCGGCAGGTGTGCCAACCATATGCTTCATGATCATCTCTTCAGCATGGTATATGTCCCCATCGAGAATCAACCGGCGGATTTCAGGCAGTTTACTCTTTAGCGAGCTGTTGTTGCGATCGATGAATCTGCCATACCACAGGGAATCATCGTTCAACTGGATTCGCTCGATATCCGTGTGACCGTAGACCATCGCGCCTAGTCTGCCGTTGCCAAGAGGAATTGCATCTCGCCAGGCGTCTGCCGGAGAGCTGTACCTCAAGTGAAAACCATGCTTCATGCGCCTCACCCGTCCTTTCGTACTTCGTACTCAGAACTGACTTGGGCTATTTGCATAGCAAGGTGCCCTTAGACTGCATGATGATGTTGCCCTGATCGTCCAGAGCGAACAGCTTGTAGGGGCCAGCTTCCATTGGAGCGTAGATCACACCCTTGTCCAGATCAGCCTTAGTCATGTTTGGACCGGGCTTGAACTCCTGCGTGTCCATTGGTGCAAACCAAATACTCCCGCTGAAGCTCTTTGGAAGCTTCACGGGAACCCGGGATCCAGCATCAACCACCGAGCGGGCGACAAGGATCACCTCTTCAAGAGGAGCCAGATCCATGTACTCAGGCTCCAGGCCTGAATTCTCGATGATCTCAAAGGCTTCGACCGGCCAGATACCGCTAGTATGCACACGCAGGTTTGTTACAGAGACGTTTGGAGCGCCCAGTCGGACAGTCCTGCTCGTCGTGTAGGTGTTGTCAAAGTGGATGTTGTTCTTCCTGCCCCAATCGTTCAGTTCGAAGTTGTTCATGCTGCCGATGTCAAACACATTGTCTCTCCCAGTGACTCCTGAGGTGCCCTCGTCAGGATGTATAGCGTTCAACATATACTTCGAGCTAGCTACGACATAGTTGCCGTTTACGGTGGTGCCAGGCATTGAGCCCAACAAATAGATCGCGCCTGTATCGGTCAAGACGAGTCCATAGTCGATCAGCCTGTTGTAGTTGATCTGGTTGTTGCCTGCAACTCTGGTAGGGATTCCAGGTATGATGCTGTCGCTGTCGCCGTTGAAGTTCCACCAACTCCATCCCACACTGATCGGCCCGTACGGGATGTTTCTGACTGTGTTGTGAGTGATCCGGAGACCCTCCACGAAGAAAGCCATTATCGCATTCTGGCCGTGAAACAACACTCCAGCTCCATCTATGTAGTTGTTGCTGATCTCATTGTTCCTCGGAACACCCTCTACGCCAGGCGGGTACTTCTCCTTCTCAATGCCGACACCAGAGGGATGCTTGATTTCTGGACCGTCGCCCTCATACACGTGCTGGGGATG
>JAAYAB010000240.1 GCA_012719595.1 Bacillota bacterium | reverse complement strand
TTCCTGTATCAGCAGAACACCCTGAGAGACGCGCTGGTCGCAGGACTCACGCTGAACATCTTCAACAACCACTGCGACAGAGTCAAGATGGCCAACCTGGCGCAGACCGTCAACGTCCTGCAGGCAATGATCCTCACGAAGAATGAGAAGATGATCCTGACTCCTACCTATCACGTGTTCGACCTGTACAAGGTGCATCAGGATGCGGAGTTGCTGGATGTCTACGTGGAAAGCCCGACGTGCGAGTGCGGAGACGTCAAGGTGCCGCAGCTCAGCGTCTCGACATCCATTGACAGCGAAGGCACTGTCCATATCTCTCTATGCAACCTGAGCGTCGCCGAGTCCGCAGAGATCGAGTGTGAGTTGAGGGGCATGGACGCATCGTCGGTAAGCGGGAGCATCATTACGGCCTCTGAGATGAACGCTCACAATACGTTTGAGAATCCCGAAGTGGTCAAGCCTGCCGAGTTCGGCGGAGCATCGGTGCGCAGCGGCGTCCTGAAGGCCACCCTGCCGCCGAAGTCTGTAGTGGTACTAGCAGTCAAGTAGACACGCTGGTTTGCCGCTGGCGCAGTAGATTGCAGCAGTGGTACTAGCAGTCAAGCAGGCGAGCTGGTTTGCCCCTGGCACAGTAGAATACGGCGAGGAGGTAGCGCAAGTGAGTTCGTTCGGAAAGCCATATTACGGAGCAGCGTACTATCCCGAGGACTGGCCTCTTGAGCAGATAGATGACGATATCGCACTGATGAAAGACGCCGGAATGAATGTCATGCGGATCGGCGAGTTCGCATGGAGCAGAATGGAGCCGGTGGAAGGGCAGTACGATTTCGATTGGCTGCACCTGGTTGTGAACAAGCTGGGCGAGGCCGGCATCAAGGTCATCATGGGGACTCCTACTTGCACGCCCCCGATATGGGTGGCGCAGAACTACCCCGAGTGCATAGTGGTCGATGAGAACGGCGTCAGGGCTCAGCACGGAGCCCGCCGCCATGCCTGTCCCAACAGCCCGATGTACAGAGAGCTGTCGAGGCGCATAGTCACGGCTATGGCGAAGGAGTTCGGCCACGATAGGAACATAATCGGATGGCAGATCGACAACGAGCTGTTCCTGCTCGGCCGCAGGGGCTGCTGCTGCCCAGAGTGCCATCGCAAGTTCCAGCTGCAGCTTCGCGAGCGATACGGGTCGATCGAGAAGCTGAACGAAGCATGGGGGTTGAACCTCTGGAGCCAGGCCTACAGCTCGTTTGCAGACATCCCAATACCCAAGACTTCGATCTGGCATCACCCGTCACTCATAACGGCGTGGATGGACTTCCAGTCTGACAGCTACGTCGAGTTCTGCGCAATGCAGGCGGACATCATTCATGAACTCACCATCCATCCAGTAGGAACAGACATGATGCCTACCGGCGGCATCAA
Organism: Bacillota bacterium; assembly: GCA_012719595.1. Lineage (GTDB taxonomy): Bacteria > Bacillota > DTU014 > DTU014 > DTU014 > JAAYAB01. The sequence continues at coordinate 8,348 of JAAYAB010000240.1, read as the reverse complement.
CTACGCCAAGATCCACAAGAATCTCGATCTGGTTCAGTTCAACCACTACTGGCCGCCGGAGCGCCTGAACAACGTTCCGTTCTGGTATGACTACATCCGAACGATCTGCGACAGGCCCTTCTGGAACACGGAGACCTCTACTTGTTGGAACGGCTCGACGACTGCCAACGGGTACAAAGAAACGGGATTCTGCACGGCGAACAGCTGGCTTCCCATAGCGCTCGGCGGGGAGGCCTGCCTGTATTGGCTGTGGCGTTCGCACTGGGCCGGTCACGAGCTGATGCATGGATCAGTGGTGTCGAGTGCCGGAAGGCCTCTGCATATCATCGACGAGGTGCGAGAGATATCGCGAGGGTTCGAGGTTTCGTCTGAGTTCCTCAACACGACGCAGATCAAGAAGCCGAAGCTCGCCCTGCACTTCTCTTGCTTCGAGTGGCTCTTGCTGGCAGCACAGCCCATGGTCAGGGAGTTCAAGTATCTCGACCAACTGCTCGATTGCTTCTACACTCCGCTGATAGAGAGCCAGCTTCGTCTCGATGTCATTGATCCGTCCGCTTTACTAGACGACTATGATGTCGTGATCTCTCCGTTCATCGCCGCACTCGACGAGTCCGGCCTCAGAGAGAGACTGAAGAAGTGGATCGAAGAGGGTGGAACGTGGATAGCCGGGCCTCTCACTGACAACCGGACTATGGATTGCACGAAATTCACCCATTCGCCATTCGGCAGCCTGGAGGACTGGGGCGGTGTCTACTGCAAGTATCAGATACCGGGGGATCCGAGGGATTTCGGTGTGCGGTATCCGTGTGGTAGGGAAGCAACAGGAAAAGTATGGTATGATGGGTTCGAGCTGAGAGGAGCGGACTCGATTGCCGAATACACCGAGGGGCCTCTGTCTGGACTTTCAGCCATAACCGTAAAGAAGATGGGGAAGGGCCAGGTAGTGCTGCTCGGGACCGTACCCGACCCGCAGAGCCTGGTGACACTGGTAACACAGGTCGGTTCGCCCGATGCGACGACTCCGTACGTACAGGCATCGTCAAACGTCCTAGTTGTTCCCCGCAGCGGAGACGGGGGAGAAGGAGCGGTTGTCGTCGAGCTACGGAACACGTCGGGCAGGCTGAGTCTGCCTCACAGGTTCATAGACCTGCTGTCAGGACGGACTCTCGAGGGCGAGGTCGAGGTGCCAGGATACTCGGTCATGGTTCTGAAGAGACTAGACTGACTGGTTTGCGCCTCAAGATGTCAGGAGGAAGAAGTAAGTGTCGCTATTAGTTGAGAACGTTACAAAGCGTTTCTCCAATGTTGTCGCGGTGAAAAACCTCAGCATGGAGATACGCCAGGGCAGCATGTTCGGGCTGCTTGGACCAAACGGTGCCGGCAAGACTACCACGGTCCGGGTGGTCCTGGGCGTCATCAAGGCGGATGAAGGAAGAGTTACTTGGAAAGGAGGCCCGTTCGGCAGGCACAAGAATGCCCAGTTCGGCTATTTGCCTGAGGAGCGTGGGCTCTACCCCAAGATGAGGGTGCACGATCACCTCGTGTTTCTCGGGCGGATCAATGGCCTTGGCAAGGCAGAGGCGGCCAAGAGGGCCTCTGAGTGGATGGACAGGTTCGGCCTTGGCCAGTACAAGACCAGGAAGGTCGATGAGCTCTCCAAAGGCAACCAGCAGAAGGTGCAGATCGTCGCAGCTCTGTTGCACGAGCCTGAGATCGTTTTCCTGGACGAGCCCTTTACAGCATTGGACCCTGTCAACTCAGAGATCCTTAGCGAGGTGCTGCTCGAGGGCAACCGCAAGGGACAGACTGTGGTTCTGTTGAGCCACAGGATGGAGCAGGTTGAGGAACTCTGCACGGACATATGCATCATTGACAAAGGAGAGTCCGTGCTGAAGGGCGAGCTGCGCGCGATCAAGCGCAGCATGGGAAGAGAGATTGTCAAAGTCGCAGTGGAAGGAAACCAGGACTTCTGGAAGTCCGTTCGTGGAGTCGAACTCGTTGGGGAACGTCCTGACTACGTCGAGCTACGGATATCCTCAGAGGCGGATTCAGACACTATCCTGCGGGCCGCAATGCAGGCAGGCAAGGTCACGAGGTTCGAGCTGTGCGAGCCATCGCTTCAGCAGATATTCGTCTCAACAGTAGGCAAGAACCATGCGAAAGGTGGTGCTGCCTAATGAGCAAGTTCGGAGTGCTTGTGTCTCGTGACTTTACGTCAAGAGTCCGCGGCGCTGCTTATATCGTCGGCACGCTAGTAGGGATACTGGTCCTGATAGGGCTGGTGTTTGGGCCTAGTCTCATTGAGAAGCTGGGCCAGTCGTTCGAGAGAGTCCACCTGGATGTGTATGTGCTTGACCGGACAGGAGTTACGTACCCTCTGTTGGTCGATGTTGCCGCAGGAATGGGAAACGGCACGAAGGTAACCACTGAACTGCTGCCTTCCGACGCGCTGCCCGCTGTGGATGATCCCGACTTCGGCAAGAAGGCCGCTGAGATCCTTCGCGACAGCGAGAGAGCTGGAGTCCTCGTGATTGACGAGGCTCCCGAACTGGGCTACTCGCCTGTCGCCTTTACGCTGGTGCTCCAAGACGCAACGAACGTCATACTGAACGAGGCTGCGCAGAATGTCCTCAACTCGGTAGTGAGGAGAGCCAACGCAGAGAAGCTCAATATGACTGCAGAGGAGCTCAGCCTGCTCTGGGCTTCGGCGCCGTTGAGCATTCAGCAGTTGAAGGACGTGCCGGGCGAGGAAGCCTCTACGGAGGAGGTAAGTCAGTCCAGCCACATGCAGTCCATGGTGCTGGCGTACTTCCTGCTGTTCATTCTCTACTTGGCAATGATACTGTACGGCAACATGATCGCAACCGGCGTCGCTGAGGAGAAGAGCAGCCGCATCATGGAGATCATGGTGTCGAGTGTCCGGCCAATCGAGCTCATGGCCGCCAAGATCGCCGGGATCGGCGCTCTTGGGCTGCTGCAGTTCGGAATCTGGATAGCTGCTGGCCTCAGCCTGAATGCGCTGGCGAAATCCGGGATCCTGACCGGCACGGTGTTTGGAGTCGTCCAGCTCAGTGAGCTTCCGGTCAGCACCTTGGTCTGGTTCGGCGTGTTCTTCGTGCTCGGGTTCGTTCTCTACGCCGCGGTGTTTGCTGCGGCCGGCGCGAGCGTGAGCAGGGTCGAGGATGTCAACCAGGTGTCCACCATGATTATGATGGTCGTGATGGTGGCGTTCTTCGTGGCTTACTACAGCTTCATCAACCCGAACAGCACCCTGGCTGTGATATGCTCGATGATACCGTGGCTCGCGCCAATGGTGATGTTCTCCCGTCTAGCCTTGAGCGATCCTCCGGCCGTCCAAGTGGTGATTTCCCTGGCGTTGCTGGTGGTGGGGAGCATCTTCACGACATGGGTGGCTGCGAGGATCTACAGAATAGGCGTCCTGATGTATGGCAAGCGACCAAGCTTGAAAGATATAGCGAGGTACGTGCTCGAACCTTAAGCGTAACAGACGGCGCCGCCGCACCTCGAAGGTAGGCGGCGCTGTTGGTTCTAGAAGGTGAAAGGTGTTGCGTGACGGCGTCGCCGGGAGGCGCCGTTGACGGTAGAAGGTGGAGCGAGTTGGTGAACGGCGCCCAGTGGCGCCGTTTTTTGTCAGAAGATGAACGGCGTCGTTGTGAATGTCGCTGTAGATCCAGATCCCTCGATATGGACTGTGATATCGGCAAATACAGCCTTCATTCCTCTATCCGGCAGCAGCATCTCAAACTCGGCGACCGGTCCAGAGGTGACCCCGGAAGACCGGGTCCAATTCGATTGCCGGAAGTCCGCGCTCTCGGAAGTAGCCTGCCACAGCTGCACCGTCGCAGTCTCAGGAGCATATACAGTCACCCGAGCGACTTTCCTATTGTGGTCCACATAGAAATCCCAGCTCAGGCTTGGCAGCTCGTGGACTCCAGCGATATCGCGCTGGAAGGCCATCACTGCCGGGAATAGACGGTTCACATCTCCTTCACTGTGACCAGTGTTCGGCATGATTAGCACGTAGTTTTCTCCCGGCAGCTCGTCGAAGTAAAGGTTTATCGAACCAAGCGGCCAGTACGGATCGTTCGAACCTATCACAATCAGTTTCGGGACCTGGAGTCTGTCCAGATACGCATAGGGATCCACGATCTGCGCGAGTTCGAACCCTTCTTCGGACTCGAGTTCAGCCTGTATGCTGAGGTCAGTGTAGTCGTGTATCTGAGGGCTGTACTCTCCCCATGTCGCCAGCTGATTGTCCATCTGCGCCTTCAGGTTCAGGTTGTCGTAGACCATCGGCATGATGCCTGCCACTCTGGGATCGGCTGCGGCGGAGAGCCATGAGGTCCAGCCTCGCTTCGAGGCTCCCGTGATGATGAACCCTCTGGGAGTGAATCGTCCTTCTGAGCTGAAATACGACTCGAGCGCGTCCATGCATGCCACCACGCTCTTGGTCATCGGGAGAAGAAGAGGCCAGGTTTCGTCGCCCGTTTCTAGATACTTGGCGAACGTGTGCGCAATGAGTGCGTCTTCCCTCAGCCCGTAGAGGGGTTGGTTCGGCACGCTGCCCAGAATCGCAATGGGCAGCTGAGTGGCTATTGCAATCGCACTCAAGCCCTGAAGGTCCTTTGACGGCCGCGCACCTCCGTTGACCAGGATCGTGACCGGACCGCTCTTGCGGCAGAACAGGGGTACATAGATTGTGACGTTGTGCGACCACAGGTTCCCCTGCCACCGTTGGGAGACCAGGTTCAGGGTGATTGTGGAGAAGAATCCCTGGCTGACCGGTTCGCCGACGACTTCGAACGTGTAGGCAGGATCGTCGGCGGATATGTATCGGTCCAGTGCAGTTTCGGTCTGCGGAGAGGATTCGCATACCTGAGCTGAACATATCATCGTAAAGGCTATGACAAGCAAGGCAAGAGGAGGGCGGCCGATCTCCGTGCTGTTAGTGCGTTTTCCCATGTCTACTGATCCTCCTTGGGCTGAGCAACATGAACCCTTGGAAGCGGGTTCCTCTCTCATTTTACCACGGGAGAGGCGCGACGTATCCCAGTCTGAGAAAATGCAGTCCTATCCATTTGATCTCTTGAAAAGCGGCGACCTGTGGCGTAGAGTAAGAGTGACTGCGCTGGCAGTGCGGGGCAGTGCAGGACGGCTGCGCGGGCGCTGCGGGACGGCTGGGCTGGCTGTGCGGGGTGGCAGCCCCGGCGGTGCAGAGAGACTGCACTGGCGGCCCAGGACGACCGGGCGACTGTCGCAGGGCGACGGCTCTGCCATGCCGAGTCACCGGTCAGACGGTGCGGAGTGACCGCTCGGCCAGTTCAGGGTGGCACCTCGGGCGCGTAGCAGCGACTGCCCGGGCAGGGCCAGCAGATGCAGCGAAGGGGTGTTCAGCAGTGGAGTCGGGGTCAGCCCAGACTTCAGGACAGCTGGTCTACGAACCCATAGACCAGAAGCACGCAGAAAGTGCACTGGAGCTTGTGCTTTCTCGATACGAGAGAGAACGGGCGCATGTACCCGCTCTCCCTCCCGGAGCTGAGTTCAGGGACTGGCTCAGACATGCGATCGAGGGGCTGTTCGGGGGCAGATGTGGCATTGCGGCGTTAGCCGACGGCCGACTCGTAGGGTTTCTATCAGCCTATGAGGCAGATGAGCTGTTTGGCAGGTGCGCAGGGGTGTACGTCCCGGTGTATGGGCATGGAGTTGCCGACGGATACGGGTCCCGACTGTATCAAGAACTCTATGCACGCGCCGCCGATCTGTGGATCGCACGCGTCGATGGCGAGCCGCTCGGGTATATTCGGATTGAGCCCGACGGCGAGTCATTCGTCTCGCGGCATCCGAGTGTCATGAACATCACAGGAGCTTACGTAGTCGAGGGCCGCAGAGGTTCGGGAGTGGGAGTCAGTCTGCTAGCTGAACTCCAGCAGTGGCTCATCCAAAATGGCTACAAGCTATGCGGGGTCGACTTTGAGTCGATCAATACTCTTGGCAGCAGGTTTTGGACTAGGCGCTTTACGCCGTATACATACAGCATGGTCCGGAGAATCGATGAGAGAATCCTCGAACACCTGTAGTCGTGTTCGCGATGGTCAGTGAGCCAGGGACAGGCCACCCAGCTCGCTTGGGACTGTTATCGCGTCTCGAGCCTGGTGCGAGGTTCTTCTAGATCCTTACTGGGAGGTATCATGCGAACATGACACTCAAAGAGATGAACCTGCGAGTTTTCCGCGGAGAGCCGATCCCGCATGTGTTTTTCCAACCCCGTTTCGAGCCCTGGTTTGCGTGGCATCGTCAGTTCGCATCCCTGCCGGAAGAGCTTCGAGGCAAGAAGCTCAGGGACGCGTATGACCTTATCGGCGCGTCCATGCGAACAGTCCACTACTACACCGGGCAGCCGGATCCGATCAAAGAGGTCTTTACGGACGAGGTCAAGATATCTGAAAAGCGCGAAGGCGATACTGTGAGTGTGTGTTTTGACACTCCGCACGGTCCCCTGTATGTGACGCACCAGTACACCGTAGACAAGACCTGGCGCGTTGTTGAGTTTGCCGCTAAGACTGTTCAGGACCTGCCCGCTCTCAGGTGGGTGATGGAGCGCCGCGTCCTAACATTCGACAAAGACGCCTTCCGCCAGGGAGCCGAGTACATCGGTGACAGAGGAGTGCCTCAATTCTGGGTGCCGAAGAGCCCGTATCTCGCGCTTGCCCAACAGTGGATGAAGTTTGAGGATTTCATCTATGCTCTGGCAGACGATCCACAGCAAGTGGAAGACGTGATGAAGGCGATAGACGACTCCTACGACCAGCTGTACGAACAGTTGACATCGTCAGGCATGTTGCAGATCCTCAATTTCGGCGAGAACGTAGCCATGGCGTATTTCTCCCTCGAGTACTTCGAACGCTATCTGCTTCCATGGTACGAGAAGAGATCCAATCAGCTGCGCAACGCCGGTATACATACTCATATACACATCGACGGGTACTTCAGGCCGTTGCTGCCGTACCTGAAGACCATGCCGTTTGACGGACTCGAGGCTTTGACTCCGACTCCTCAGGGAGACGTCACGATCGAGGAGATCAAGGAGCACATAGGCGACAAGGTGTTGTTGGACGGCATCCCTGCAATCCTCTTCCTCGATCACCACAGCAGAGAGGAACTGCAGGAGTGCGTGGAGAAGATTGTAAAGCTATTCCATCCGCGCCTCGTGCTCGGGATATCCGATGAGCTTCCTGAGGGCGGAGACGAGGAGTCCTGGGAACGACTCAAGTGGGTCGCAGAGTGGTGCCGCAACACTTCGCCACCGCAAAGATGACTGCGCTTTGAGAGAAGAAATGCTCGAAAGGCCATCTGTAGGAGGGCTGCATAATGGCGCTTGGGATTATCAGCTTTCGCAACAACGTGCTGGAGCAGACGGAGCCCTTGAGTGTGATTTTGCCTGAACCTGATGTCGGCCCGGGCCCATTTCCCGTGCTGTACCTGTTGCATGGAATGGGAGATGACCACACCACCTGGACGCGCATGACCCGCATAGAGAGCTACGTCAAGCCGATGCCCCTGATAGTGGTCATGCCCATGACGCAATGGAGAAGCATGTATGTCGATTCACTGAACGGGCCTAAGTCTGCGAGTTCCATTGCGCAGGGCCTGGTCGACTTCATAGACAGCAGACTGAACACTCGGCCTGAGCGGGCGTATCGCGCCGTGTGCGGGCTGTCGATGGGCGGCTACGGTGCGCTCCACCTGGCGTTGTCTTTCCCTGAGCGGTTTGGCGCTGCTGTGAGCCATTCGGGTGTGCTGCTCTTCGGCCACGTCAACGTGGACCACTACCCGCCCGACGATCGGGGTGCTCGTATGAGGGCAATCACCGAGCGGACTGTCGGACCGTATCCGAAGGGCGGTCCCGCGGACCTGTTCGCAGCCGCTGAGCGCGTGCCTGCAGACCTGAGACCGGCGCTCCGCATCGATTGCGGCACAGAGGACTTCCTACTCGAGCACAACAGGGCATTTCACAAGCATCTCGCGCAGATAGGATACGATCACGAGTACGTCGAGCACCCAGGCAGCCATACATGGGACTACTGGGACGAACATATCAAGGACTCGATTGACTTTTTCGTCAGGAAGCTGGGATGGCTTGCGGCAGTCAGCTAGAGTGCCATGCGGCAGTCAGCTAGGGTGGCCTGCAGCAGCCAGCTAGGGTGGCTTGCAGCAGCCAGCTAGGGTGGCTTGCAGCAGTCAGCTAGGGTGGCCTGCGGCAGTCAGCTAGGGTTGCCTGCGGCAGCCAGCTGGGTGGCCGGCAGCAGCCAGCTGGGCGGCCGGCAGCA
>JAAYAB010000036.1 GCA_012719595.1 Bacillota bacterium | reverse complement strand
GTAGTCGCTGACTACCAGCCAGTCTGCAGTGGGTCGGCCGCCTCTGTCTCCCACCTCGACTCGGAAGGCGAGGCTATCGGAGACAATCGCACGGAGTGCGGCTGTCACTGTATCTTCGATGACCTTCCTGACTCGCTCCCGGGACAGACTCGAGACATCGATCAGCAGGGCTTGCGCTTGTTGCCATGTGTTCAAGTCTGCGGCTAAGCTGTCCAGCTTGTCACGAATGGACTTCTCCTGATCCTTCAGGAGATCTAAGCGCCCCTTCGCCTGATCGCACCTGCTCTTGTGGCTCGCCAGTCTCTCTTTGACTAACGTCAGCCTGTGACCAATGCCTGTCTCATCCATCCGACGCGCCCCGTACAACCTCAATGTTCCTCCGCTCGAGGAGTTGCGTCCCCTCAGCGAGTGGCGCCTCCCCCCAGCGAGTGGCGTTTCCCCTCAGGAAGTGGTGTTGCCGCTCAGGAAGTGGTGTCTCCCCTCAGGAAGTGGTGTCTCCCCTCAGGAAGTGGTGTCTCCCCTCAGGAAGTGGTGTCTCCGCTCAAGGAGTGGTGTTTCTCTGCTCAATGAGCAGTTCGGATTCTGCGAGAAAAGCTTCGACTTCGGCCAGAGCCTCTCGGACCTCGCGTTCGAGTCTGGCCAGCTCGTCGTCGATTCTGTCAGGATCCACTCCAATCGACGCTATCTCTCTGCGAACCTCTTCCTTCCTTGACTCTGCAGCCTCAAGCCCTGCCTCGGCCAATACCAACTCGGTCTTTAGCTCGTCAGATCTTGTCCTAAGTTCGCGCAGTTTCGCTGCTGCCTCTTCGGCCAGCTCGTTACCCACCGTCCAGACCTCCTACAGACCTCCTACAGACCTCCTACAGAGATCTTCCTCCTTGGCCAACTCACCGGTCACTGTGCAGATCCTCCGGGAGGCGCTGGCCACACGTCGGGCAGCACTCGAGCTCTCCTGCGAGGGAAGCGTAGGCCTCACGGACGCGGCGGATCTCGTCGCGCAGGCGCCGCACAGTCGCAGCAGCAGTCACGACACGCTGTGCAGCCAGATCGCTTTTCTGGAGCAGGCTTGACACCTGCTGCAGCTTCGCAACCCGTTCGGAGAACAGCTTGTCCAAGGCCGAGGCACGCGAAAGCGCCGATCGGATCGCGTCGGCTCGCCTGGCGGCAGCCAACGGATCCGGCAGCCGTGCGAGCTTTTCGCGGAGTTCCCGGCACCTTTCGATTGTCTGTACCTTCCCATTGATGCCGGACACCGCCAGGTCTGCAGACCTGATCTTGTCCAGCATGGGGATGACCCATGAGTGCCGGTCTATCTCGCTTTGAACAGCCTCCAGCTCGTGTTCCAGCCGCTCGCGCTCTCTGGAGGCGCGAAGGATGTCGGTGCCAAGCCGGTTTGATGCCACATCGAGCACCTCGCTTCCGGCTAACCGACCTAACACCTTCGCCCGAAGTGTCGACGGCACACTCTTGCCCAGAAAAGGCCCATCAAGCTGCTCAGCCAGGTTGACCAGCAGGACGAGATCGCCAATCGATACAGGATAGACGCGCAACGCCCGTTGTACCTCAGCCGGCACTGACGAGCCAAACCCCTCAAACACCTGCTCCTCGGCCTCGTGGCGGCCTATCGGCAGCCACAGCCTGTACTGATTCAGGGATGCGCTCCGCAACCTGGTTACCCGTAATCCGGAGCCGAGTTCAATGGACACCGTCGATGTGGCAGCACCGGCTCGGATGAAGCCGGTTCCTGCAGGTTGGTTGTATATGACCCACTTCAGCGCCCGGACAATGGAGGTCTTGCCCGAGTCCGTGGGTCCGACGATCACGGTCAGGCGTCCCTCGCCGGCAAACCGCAGCTGAGTCTCAACGTGACTCTGGAAGTTGCTCAGACTGACTGACTGTATGCGAAGCTCGGTCGCCTTACCGTTCGCTATCATTGCTATCTCCCAAGCGCCCCCTGCACAGCACCGACTACAGCATGTCAATCACTTCAGCTAAGACAGCCCTCTTGCTCTGCCTAAGATGCTCAAGCGGATCTACGCAGTCGCCATTCACCCGGACCTCGTAGTGGACATGCGGACCTGTAGCGCGGCCAGATGCCCCGGAATAGGCAATGATCTGTCCACGTTTCACCTTTTGCCCTCGTTTGACCAACAGCCGGCTGTTGTGCGCATAGAGTGTCTCAAGGTTGTTGCGATGCGATATGATCACAGTCTTGCCGTACTTGCTCATATGGCGAGCGGCTTTGACGCGCCCCTTTAGGACTGCCCTCACGGGCGTTCCGACAGGTGTGTATACGTCTATGCCGCTGTGAAATCGCCCATCTCCACGAATGGGGTCAGGCCGATGGCCGAACAAAGAAGTAACCACGCCTGCTACAGGCCAAATCGTCCCCGTCGGCGACCCTGGGTGCTCTACCTTGCCACGAACGCCCTTTCCGGCTCGAAGACAGTAGCGCCGCCAATACTGGTGCAGGATTGCGAGCTTGCGCGCGGCTTCCATTTTGGCAATAATCCCGAGCCATGCTTTCCTCACCGGCTTCCGACGTCGCTTCGCCACATGCTTGCCCCCAATATAAAAACCCATCTGCAAAAATGGTATTCACGGGTCTTTCTTGGGGATATGCATCCGAGTGACCAATCGGACAAATGCACTGCGTATGCTTCCGGAGGTGTAGCAGACCTGGCGAGACCGAATGCTGGCGTCTGCTCGCCTGCCCGGCGTCGTCTCTGACCTGGCTACCGCCAACCCCTTGCTTTACTGCAGCGGTTCTCATCTAGCCGTCGTTCCTGATGGGGCTGCACACGCCTCTCGGCTCGTTGCGAGCGCGGCTCACCTAGCCGTCATCATCTATCGCCTAACTTCGATCACCGCTCTCCTGGCTGCGATCGTTTCTCACCTGGCTATTGAACACAGCGTCTGGATCATCCCAGTCGATCTCTCCGTCATCGACTCTGAGGTTGTCCGTGATCTCTGTGACGCCTCTGGCCTTGGAAGCGGCCTCGATCATGGCCTGCCGCTCCTCCTCGCTGTCCACCGTACCGGCAAGAGTGACGTGGCCTCTCTCGACACGGATGTCTGGTAACGACTTCACTCGGGTGTCCAGGGCGATCTCCTCTGACACCTCCATCAGCACGTCATCGTCGGTGATTCGGCCGTCGGTGCTGATAGATACGCCGTTCTCGATTTGATTGATGCCCGCAACTCTCGAGAGGATATCACTGACAAGCCGCTTCTCTGCGAGGCTGTCCACGATTCCTGTGACTCGGGCTATTCCATCTGCAGTAACATTCACGCTGAGATCGTATGAGCTTAGATTCACATCGCTGTTCAGTGCCTGCTGAGCCAAGACCGAGGGGTCTATTGCGCCGTCGTTTTTGCGGACATTATCTGACTTCATGGAGGTAAGCTTGCTGCCCATCGGTCGCTTCACCTCCTTGAGTTCGCCGAATCTCAGTTCCGATTCGAGTTGGGCCTTCTGGAACTTGGCCTCTCTTGCCCGCGGGTGACCTTTGGGTCTGTGGGCATCCCACTGCGTCTCAGGTCTGGGGTCACGATCGATTGGACTCATGTACTGGCTACCCCCTGAATCGCATTCTTCGGTCGCACCAGCCCGCTGGACGCCGCAAGAGCGAGAAGCGGGGCTGTAACGGCGCCCACTGGTAGTATTCCCTGATCGCGCGAAATCAGGCCCCGGTCCCACAGCATAGTGGGACACGGGGCCTGATCTGTGCTTCTTCGCTATCTTGACCGTCCGCCGAGGGGTGTCGCCATCACTCGCAGGTCGGCGAGGACATCATCCAGCGAGTGCGCACCTGCGGTGTGCGAGCCTCCATGCGCCATGCCGAGCACGAGCCACGTCCCGATCAATGATAGGACGGCAGCCAGTCTCCGTGCGCTTCGATGAGATCGTCGCACAACGCAACGATCTCGTCTATTGACAGCTCCGATGAAGTGTGCGGATCAAGCAGCGCAGCATGGTAAATGTGCTCTTTCTTCCTGGTCATCGCTGCTTCGATCGTCAAGAGCTGCACGTTGATGTTCGTCCTGTTGAGTGCGGCCAGCTGTTGCGGCAAATCTCCCACATAGGTCGGTGTAACTCCGCTGGCGTCTACCATGCACGGAACCTCGACGCATGCTTCCTTCGGCAGATTGGTGATGAGTCCTGTGTTCAGCACGTTCCCTCCGATCTTGAACGGCTTGTCCAGGACCATGGCTTCCATGATGTACGACGCAAACTCGTGCGAGCGCCTGTGCTCGATCTTGACGTTGTTCACGAGGCTGTCGCGCATCCTCCCCCATCCCTCTATCTGGTTGATGCACCTTCGAGGATACTCATCCAGCGGAACCTGGAACCTATCGATGAGCTCCGGATACAGCTTCTTGATGAAGTACGGCATATACTCAGCGTTGTGCTCGCTGGACTCGGTCACGTAGTATCCGAAGCGCCTCATGATCTCATACCTGACCATGTCGTTGTGAGGAGTTGGCCGCTCGAGGGCCCGCTTCTTTATCTCAGGGTAGAGATCCTGCCCATCCTTGGTGACCTCAAGGAGCCAGGCCATATGATTGATGCCCGCGATCTTCCACTGGACTCCTGTCGGATCCATTCCCAAAGGCTTGAGCAGACCCGGCACGCACGCCTGAACGCTGTGGCAGAGCCCTACTGTCTTGACGCCTGTGTATCGCTGCATCGTCCCTGTCAGTATGGCCATCGGGTTCGTGTAGTTCAAGAACCAAGCGTTTGGGCAAACCTCTTCCATGTCTCGGGCGAAGTCGAGCATCACCGGAATGGTCCTTAGCGCCCGAAAGATACCTCCTATGCCGAGGGTATCGGCTATCGTCTGCCTCAAGCCGTACTTCTTCGGCACCTCGAAGTCAGTAACCGTGCAGGGTTCATAGCCGCCCACCTGAATCGCATTTACGACGAAATCCGCTCCCTCAAGAGCCTTCTTTCTATCAGTGTAGGCCACTATCGTCGCATGCTTGCCGTAGTTGTTGTTGATGTTGTTCAGCATGCTCTCGGATTCCTTGAGCCTCTGCAGGTCAATGTCGTACAAAGCCAGGTGTGAATCCTGTAGTGCCGGGGTGAGCATGGCGTCTCCGAGGACGTTCTTTGCGAACACAGTGCTGCCTGCACCCATGAACGCGATCTTCAGCACTTCAGACCCCTCCCGATGTGATGTATTGTTGTGGTATTTGGTTCCCCATAGCTCGATTATACACTTAGAGCAGCCGCAGTAAATGATCGGGTGTGGACGAAACATGGTATAATGTGAGATGTCATGAGTTTACTTCGGCTGGGCGGAGGCATATATGCCGGATATCCATATTGACGTGAGAGACAGCATTGAACTCAATGTGTACCATTGTGGAATCCAGGAGTGTGAAAGCGGTCACTCGTACGGCCCTGCCGTGCGAGACCATTACCTAATTCACTTCGTGCTAGCCGGCACCGGAACCTTCCACTCCGATGGCAATATCTACCCACTGGAAAGAGGTCAAGGCTTCTTGATCTGTCCCGGTGAGGTCACGTTCTACCAGGCGGACAAGGACACTCCCTGGACATATGCGTGGGTCGGCTTTCACGGGACCCAAGCCAGGCACTTGCTAAGTATGGGAGGCCTCGATCAAGCGCACCCGATCTTCTGCGCTCAAGACCACGACACGATGGCGCAGATATTTCGGCGCATGATCGATGCCACCGGACTGGAGAGATCCAGAGAGATACGTCTGCGCGGCATCCTGTACGAGTTCCTTTCAGAGCTGATCGAGTCAGCGCCGGGGATAGTCAAGACGAATGGGCGAAAACGCTCCGAATCCTACGTTCAGAAGGCTATGGAGTACATTGCCCTCAACTACTCGCAGAACCTGACAGTAAGCCAGCTAGCCAGGCACCTCGGTCTAGACCGGAGCTACCTTTGTTTTCTGTTCAAGCAAATAGTCAAGTCGTCGCCGCAGGACTTCATCATCAGGTTCAGAATTGAGAAGTCGCGCGAGCTGATGCGCGATCCCCGGCTTTCCATCAGCGACATAGCACGATCTGTCGGATATGAACACCCGTTAGCTTTCTCGAAGGCATTCAGGCGCGAGGTGGGCATGGCTCCCAGCCATTATCGCAAGGCTCATTGCTTGCCCTGATGCGGCTGTGGGTGCACTGGGCGACGGCTATTGGCAGCCCAGGTGAGGCCGCCAGAGAACTACGGCCGAGCTGACGAACTGGACTAAGCCGTCGACGGACTGGACTCAGTTATTAACGGACTTGACGTGCCCGTTTGCGAGCCAGGCAGGGCCACAGGCCGGCTGAACGCCGCCATTGACGAGCCAGACGCGGCCGCCGCAGACCAGATGCGGCAGCTAACGCGCCACACCCGGCCACCGGAGAACTAACACTAGACAGGAGGCATCACTTCAGATGGAAGACTGGAAGACCGTAGGCAAAGAATGGAGGCCTGCACCCTTCTGGAGCTGGAACGACAAGCTCCAAGAGGGCGAGCTCAGGCGGCAGATCCGCGAGATGGCCGACAAGGGATGGGGCGGCTACTTCATGCACTCCAGAGTCGGATTGGTTACGGGCTACCTCTCCGATGACTGGATGAGCCTCGTGAGAGCGTGTGCAGAGGAAGCAGAGGCCACCAACACGTGGGCTTGGCTGTACGACGAGGACAAATGGCCGTCCGGCTTTGCGGGAGGAATCATACCTGAGAAGGACCCATCTTTCAGAACGAGGTGGCTGGTGCTGCTCCGGAAAGAGGAGATCGCACCGGACGACAGCGTGCTCGTCGAGACCGAGTGGCAGGGCATACAGTACGCGATATGTCGCCGAGTTAGCCCTCTTGGCATGGTTTGGTTCAATGGAACCTGCTACGTAGACCTGATGAACCCGGAGGCAGTAAAGGCATTCATCGAATCGACCCACGAAGCGTACAAGAAAGCGGTCGGCGAGTTCTTCGGGCGGGAGATACCGGGCATATTCACAGACGAGCCGGCCTACACCTTCCCCACAAACGTCCCGTTTGTCCCGTGGTCAGACTATCTTCCTGAGTACTTCCGCTCTCTCAAGGGCTACGACATACTAAACCACCTTGAGCAGCTCTTTTTCGAGAATGGCGACTACCGAAAAGTGCGGTTTGACTTCTATGATGCTGCTACCCGTCTGTTCAGAGACAGCTTCACCCGGCAGTACTACCAGTGGTGCGATGACAACGGCCTCATCATGACCGGGCACTTCATGGCTGAGGACAACCTGGCCTCTCAGACGAGGTGGATAGGTGCAGCCATGCCTCACTACAAGTACATGCACTGGCCGGGCATTGACAAGCTCGGCCGTCACCTGGAGCAGATCGTCACCGTGAAGCAGGTTTCCTCTGCGGTTGAGCAGCTGGGCAAGGAGAAGGCGTTCTGCGAGGTGTTCGGCTGTATCGGGCAGCAGTCCTCATTCTTCGAACGGAAATGGATAGCCGACTGGGAGGCAGTGCTGGGAATCGGCTATGTCAACCACCACCTTTCGCTCTACTCAATGCGGGGAGAGCGCAAGCGAGACTACCCGGCAAATCTCTTCTACCAGCAGCCGTGGTGGGAGGATGAGCGAGGCTTTGCGGATTACATAGCGAGACTCTCCAAAGCGGCAACCGAAGGCGTTAGGGATGTTGACATCCTCATCCTGCATCCAATATCGAGCTTCTGGTCAGAGTATTCGCCGTTGCACGTCAAGGGGGGCGACCCACCTGAACAGATCACATACGACCGACCCTTCCAGGCTCTATCCCGCCAACTCCTTGAGCGGAAACTCGATTACCACTACGGCGACGAAATCCTCATCGAGGAAGAAGGCAGCGTGAAGGATGGACGCTTCTCGATCGGCCGGCACTCGTACGGCATTGTGGTGGTGCCGCCTTCGCTCACGCTGAGGGAGAACACGTGGAAGCTGCTCAATAGCTTCGCAGAGACAGGCGGAAGGCTGCTGTTCCTTCAGCCCGCCCCTACTCTATCCGATTCGGCTCGCGAAGTGTCAGGGCTGCCAGCTTCGGCGAAGGTGGTCAACTCGGTGGAGGCCGCCGTATCTGAGCTGGACGCTTTGTGCGAACGCCGCGTGCGCGTCCGTGACCTGGTTGCGAACTCCGAGGCACGCTCGGTGTATGTGTGCGTGAGAGACGTGGATTCCTCTCGCCGGATCCTGATAGCAAACACCGACAGCCGCAGGGAGTGCAAAGCCCTGGTATCGATCCCGCTCGATGTCAGAGAGGGCTCGCGCATCGAGAACCCCGCGATCGTTGCCATAGACCTTGTGGATGGCTCTGCTCATCCGGTTCCGTTCAGGCTCGAAGACGGTGTGGCTGTAGTGACAATGACCTTTGCACCTGCAGGCAGCATTCTGATGATCGTGAGCGAAGCCTCAGAAGGAAACGAGTCTGCGGCCGAAACAGCCAAGGCACCGGGCCTTGAGCGCGCCCGCAGACTGATACTGGGCAGCGGCGTAGTCCTCGATTCGGAGGTTCCAGGTTCGAGGACTCCTGATACAGAAGTTCAGGGTTCCGCGCCTGAGGGCGCAGCGGCTGAGGGTGCAGCGGCTCTGAGTGCAGGCGCCCAGGAAGTGACGCTGGCGGATACGTCCGCATTTGAAGTTGAAGTCCTCGATGAGAACGTCCTGCCCCTCGAGAGAGTCACCCTCTGGCTCGATGACAAGCAGGTGCTGACTGACGCTCCGGTCGCTCAAGCTTGGCACAAGCACTTCTACCCAGCCAAAGAAGGCACTCCGTTTGTCGCTGAGTACTCATTTGAAATCAGGACCGTGCCAGGCGCGGGCGTTACAGCAGTCATTGAGGTTGCAGAGAACCTAGACGAGATCCTCTGCAACGGGGTGAAGCTGGTACCACTGAAGGGCGGGCACTCTGCGGAGTCTAAGTCTGTGTCGGCTCAATCAATGGCTCCCGAGTCCGGAGCATCCGAGCCTAGTCTGTTCCAACCCGGTCTGTTCGAGCCCGGCGAGCTCGAGGCTGATCTGTTCGAGTCTGCACCGGCTGAGTCCAAGTCGTTCCAGCCCGGGCCGTTCGATCCTGCTACCGGCTGGAAGGACGTGCACTTCACCAGGGTTCCCATCCCCGCAGCTGCTCTGCGCACGGGCAAGAACATCCTCACGATAAAGGGCCGGAAGTCGAACAACATCACCTCTCCGAATTGCCACAGCAGAGTCGAGAACTTCAGAGAACACGCACCGACGGAAGTTGAGGTCGTCTACATCATCGGCAACTTTGTCGTCGGCAGCTTCGATAGCAGGAGCTTCCACATCTGCGACTCAGCGGCTCCGTGTGAGGCGTGTGCGAAGCGGCCGGCTGATCCTGTTGACCTGACAGCTTCAGGCTATCCGTTCTACGCAGGCAGAGTCCGCCTCTCGGCCACGATGACGATAGCCGATCCGGGGTCCGCAGGCCAGTCGCGCAGTGCGGAAGGCGACCAGCTAGCCAAGGTCGGAGGTGGCAGCCGGATCTTCCTCTCACTCGGCTCAGTTCGCGCAGCGTCAGTGTCGGTCAAGGTCAACGGGAAGCCTGCTAAGACGCTCTACTGGGCACCTCACAGTGTGGATGTCACAGAGTTGGTGAAGCCAGGAGAGAATCTCATCGAACTGGTAGCCTCGACCACCCTGTTCAACTGCTTCGGCCCAGGATGGATAGCAGGCATAGAGGACATCACGTACGTCGGACCGGGGACGTTTGTGGACATGTCCCGATACACGGACAAGCGGAAGGTGCTGCCGTTCGGCATCGGAGAGGCGAGGCTTTGCGCCGTCTGGCGAGCTTGCGACGGTGCTGCAGTACTGTAGAGGGTGTAAATGGGGCGCTGAGCTGCCTTGGCGGACAGCGCCCCGCCGTTGTATCACACCACCTGAAAGCGAGCTGAATGCCGATGATCACAATTAGGAGAGCGCGACCCGAAGATGTCCAGGAGATCATCGCCCTGGCGAACTCGGTCTTCAGGCCGCCAGACAGCGGTCTCTCCCCTTCGATGGGCATGCAGTATCCCCTGTTCCTGAGCGAACAAAACGCCCAGAACCTCTTCATAGCAGAGGACAACGGCAGAATAGTCGCACACAATGGGACAATGCCTGGCACGATCCTGGTCAATGGCCACCCTATCTCAATGTCCAGCATGGGGTCTGTGTGCACCCATCCCGACTACCGAGGCCAGGGAATAGGCACTAGAGTACTCATGTCTGTGTTGGACTCTCTCCGCGAAGAGGGGATCGGCTTACTCGCCATATCCGGTGGCAGAGGGCTATACACCAGAAACGGTGCCGCCCATACCGCTGGCTACCTGAACTTCACCATCGCCTCAGAAAGCTATGCAACTGAAGACTCGCTCTTTGCCGACTTGAGAGACGTGTACTCGGTGGCCTACAGCGAATACTGCGAAGAAGCCGTGTCGACGATCGCAGACGAGATGGCTGCTCTCTACCAGGCTGAATCTGTCAGGTACCTGAGGACTGGGCGCGAGTTCCCGATTCTACTGAAGGCAGCTCCAGGTGCCCAGAAGTGCCCTCCGGATCGTCTGATCGCAATGTGCTCGATAGGCAAGAGTGCTGCAGCATACACGATCGGCTATAGGCAAGAGGACGATGTGCTCCGAGTGGTCGAGTACGCCGGCGATCGCCTTGCAGTCGGTTTCCTCGTCCACAGAATGCTGTCAGACAAAGCCGTTCAGAAGCTGTCGCTTGACGTTCCTACCTACGATCGTCAGCTCGCAGCATACCTGGAGGCCTGCGGATTCAAGGGAAGCTCCAGGCCGTATGCGTCCACATTCATGGTGACGAACGCATCTGCGCTCTGGAATCAGGTCCGACCCATAATCGAAGAACGTCTCTCCGAGTGCGGTGCAGCGCTGAGTCTCAATCAGCTGCCCGTGAACTGCAATGAAGGGCAGGAGCTGCTCCATTTCCTATTCGATGCTCATCAAAGAAAGACATACGGGCAGCCATGGGACTCCGTGCTACCTATTCCACTGCCCTGGGTCAATGGACTCAACTTCATCTAGGCAAGTGGTCCTACGGGCTCGCCACATCTAGGCAAGTGGTCCTGCGGACTCTGTCACATCTAGACAAGTGGTCCAGTGGGCTCTGCCTCGTCTAGGCAAGTGGTCCTATGGGCTCCGCCACGTCTAGGCACGTGGTCCTATGGGCTTGCCACATCTACGCAAGTGGTCCTATGGACTGTGCCACATCTAGGCGACAGCCCTACTGTTGACTCTCCCCTTACTGGAGACTGTATTATCTGACTGGAGGCCTCCAAATCACTGCGCGCAGGTGATGACGTTGGTCAAGATCGGTGACTTCGCTCGACTCTGCCGGGTCACCGTGAAGACGCTCCGGCACTATGACCAGATAGGACTCTTAGTTCCTGCTGAGGTTGATCCGTTCACAGGCTATCGCTACTACTCTCTGGAGCAGTTGCAGACGATGAACAGGATACTCGCACTGAGAGAGCTGGGATTCTCGCTCGATGAGATCCAGACTCTCCTGTCAGAGAACCTGTCGGCTCTGGAGATGCAGAAGATCTTCAGGAGCAAGCAGGCAGAGATTGAGGCTCGGATCAATGAAGAGCAGGAGCGGCTCCGCAGGATCCGTGCGAGGTTGCGGGTCATTGAGAAGGAGGTAGGAAGCATGAGTGAATATGAGGTGACACTGGAAAGACAGGATCCGATGAAGATACTGTCGCTGAGAGATACCATTCCGTCATACGCTGACCTGGGGCGGCTGTGGGGCGAACTGATGAGCTTCACAACTGCAAATCGGATCAACTGGGCTGTAGATGGTCAGTTCGGCGGACGATACGGCACCATCTATCACAATTCGGAAGAAGAGGCGGGCATCGACGCAGAGGTATTTGTCATGCTGGAAGGTGACGTCGAGGGCGTCATGGAGGGCAACATGGTGGGTATCATGGAGGGTGGCTCGCAGAGTAGTGGCAAAGGCAGGGTCAAAGCAAGAGACCTTCAGGGGTACGAAACTGTCGCGTCGGTGATCCATCACGGGTCGCATGACTTGCTCGGCGAGGCATACTCTGCCTTATTCACATGGATCGAACGCAACGGATACGAGTCCGCCGGACCGCACATGGAGTTCTACATCAAGAGCATCGTGGACACCAAAGACCCTGAGGAGATGGTGACTCGAATCCAGGTGCCGGTGAAAAAGAGATCACAGGACTGACTTACTGGAGCCGTCTTCAGTCTTCAGCCAAACTGACCGACACGCTGTTCCGCCATTGAGACACGCTGCCTACCCGGACGACTGGCTGCTCTGGGTGGGCAGCAAGACTACCACAACCCGACTCCGCCCGACATAGTCTGAAATGTAACGGCACCTGCCGTTCCATTCATCCGGAGAAGGGTGGTGAGCTAACTTGCCAGTGGTCGAGTATAGGTGGCGTTTCGACACCGGGGTGGTCGATGACGATCACGTCGAAGGCCTACTGGACGACTTTCACGTAGACGTCTTCAATCGCTCCACGGAGCCAATCACTGTCGAGGTCACAGTCTATAAACTGATCCACGACCAGCCAGCTTCAGTGATACAGACATTGACAAAGACAATACTGCCCGATAGCAACAACTGGTTTACGATCGACGTTCCGGAGCAAATCAACGAGAACTTCCTTGTCGTCCTCAAGCACAATGGCGATGACAAAGATGACTTGCTAGCGACCGTATACGGTCGAGACAAGAACGAGAAGGCCATATCGTCGGCGACATACCGCCATACTGAGCTTCTGAAGACCGAGCTGCTTATAGCGTAGGCAGAAGGGGCTGCCGTAGGCGGAGGAAGCAATCTGCCACTGCTGGGCGATACTAATGCCGCACCGAGGCTTCGGCGAAGGTGGGTCAAACCGACACTCAGCTCAGCACACTTGGGAGTGCGGTCCGGGGGCGTGGAGCGCTGTGCGAGAGCGCCAAGAGGCCGACTGAGTCTCGCGAGGCTGACTGAGCCCCGCCAGACCGACTGAGTCGCACCAGACTGACCGAGTCGCACCAGACTGACCGAGTCTCGCCAGACTGATCGAGCCGCACCAGACTGACCGGGTCTCGCCAGACTGACCGGGTCTCGCATCTGGGCGGGGCCAGGTCGTCAGCCGTAGGCAATTGAGCAGGAGGTAGGTCTCCCCTGTCTCCTGCTCGTGCCGCCGCGACCTGGCTGGCTGCCTTAGTCGACCCGACCTGCCGTCGACATCTACTTCAGAGGAACCCCAGCCTATGTGGCGAACGGATCGTCGGACGGTGCTCGGGATGGAAGTGGTACCATGATCATTAGCGCAAGCCGTCGAACGGATATCCCTGCCTGCTACCCAGAATGGTTCATGAACCGCATCAGAGAAGGCTTCTTTCACACCACGAACCCTTTCAACCCGAAGCAGGTTTCGTGTCGCAGTCTCCTGCCAACCGATGTTGACATAATCGTCTTCTGGACGAAGAACCCGAAACCCTTGGTGCCGTACCTGCCCGAACTCGACCAGAGAGGCTATCGCTACTACTTCCAGTACACGCTGAACGACTACCCATCATGGCTGGAACCCGGCCTTCCTCCAGTGAATGAACGAATTGAGGCGTTCGTCCACCTGAGCAACGCCCTCGGCCCCGAACGAGTGATATGGCGATACGATCCGATCATCCTCAGCACTGAGACGCCTGTGGACTACCACATAGAACGCATTGGCTGCATTGCAGAGCATATTCGTGGATACACCGAGAGACTGACGATCAGCTTCCTCGATTTCTACAGCAAGATCAAGGGCCGCATTCAGAAGACTGAGCGAGACAGGCAGATCAGACTGTGGGACTTAGTAGACGGTCACCACGGCGATGACCTGGACCGATTGTGCCGTGCGATCAGCGAGATCAGCTGCCAGAACCGACTTGAGGTAGTGACCTGTTGCGAGAAGGTAGACCTCGGCCGATATGGTATCCGCCATGGAAGCTGTATCGACGCCCGACTCATCAAGCGCTTGATCGGCACTGACAAGGACTTCACCAAGGATCCAGGGCAGCGAAGTGACTGCCTGTGCGCCATCTCGGTGGACATGGGTGCCTACAACACATGCAGGAATGGTTGCACCTACTGCTATGCCAATCTCGGTGAGAAGGCGGTTGCAAGAAACGTTAGCAGGCACTTGGCCTCCAGCCCAAGTCTGCTGTAGGTGCCTCAGACGAGCAGCGCTGCGTATTGAGCACCAAACTGACGGGAATAGTAACGACGGTAAGCGATCGCAGCATTGCCGACGCAGCATTTCCACGGACTTGGAGGACGACCCTATGCTGAGGGGCAGAGTGGCGAAAGGCGCACTTGCAGGGCTCATTGCAAGTCTAGTGCCTCTTGTAATCAACTACTCAGCGCGTCATATGGGCTGGTCGGAGCTGGTTTGGGCGGACTTCGCAGCTGCCTTTGCGCTCGGCAGGCGCGCAACCAGCATCTTGGAGCACGTCTACACTATGGGGGTAGTCTTCTGGTGGCTCTTATTGCTGGGAGTCGTTTTCGCCCTCCTTCTGGCCAGGCTGCCCCATGAGAACCACCTGCTGGTTGGTTGGCTATACTCCACGTTGATATGGTTCGCGTCCTACACGATGGGCGTCGTCTTGCATTCGCCTCAGATAGGGCCTATCGGGCTAAACACCGCCCTAACCCACTTCACCGCCGCGTCGTCATGGGGAATAGCACTCCCTCTTGCTCTGAACTGGCTCTATGCCAGGTGTGCAACGTAGGACTCGGCTAGGTTGTCTAGCTACTGTTGATTCAGGCAATGATTGGCTGTATCATGAAATCGTCGAAGCCTGAATACAAGGCCTACCAACATGATTCCCTTCAGACCGACTCACATCAAGTACACCCAAAGTGACTGACTAAGGCGAAACATCGTACATCACGACTCCGACCGCGTCGTGCAGCGCCTTGCGTATTCAGGCGAGTGCAGTTTGCCGCGATCCGCGAAAGAAGCAGCGCAGCGAATTCAACATGATGTCATTGACCGCCCTACTGAAGGCGATCCAGTCATCGAGCGCGGACAAGCAACAGTAGGGTGGAGCGGAATGGTGCGTGGTACGACTGATCGCGTCCTGTCTTTGAGTCGTATTGAGGAGGGATAGTCAATGGACTTCATCGATGAGGTAAGGGCTTTTGCGAAGAAGTGCGAGAGGCTGATAGACAAGCTAGCGACAGAAGAAGCTACTAAACACGCTCTTGTCCTGCCGTTTCTTCAGCTGCTCGGGTACAACGTCTTCGATCCCACAGAGGTAGTACCTGAATTCACAGCCGATGTAGGAACCAAGAAGGGCGAGAAGGTTGATTACGCCATCATGGTGAATGGCGAGCCAGCAATTCTCGTGGAAACCAAGGCATACGGAGAAGACCTCAGTGCTCACGATTCCCAGCTATACAGGTATTTCTCAGTGACTAGGGCAAAGTTCGCGATTCTAACCGACGGAGTAACATATCGATTCTACTCTGACCTCCAAGAACCGAACAAGATGGACTGTCAGCCATTCCTTGAGTTCTGTATGCTCGATCCAAAGGAAGCTTTGGTTCCAGAGCTGAAGAGATTCCACAGAGAGTCCTTCAACATCGACGAGCTCTTCTCGGCTGCCGCCAATCTGAAGTACACCTCTGCAATAAGGCAGCGTCTCGATGCGCTCCTCAAAGATCCTAGCGACGAGTTCCTGCGCTTGCTGGTTAGGGACGTGTACACCGGGATGCCCACGCAAAAGGCCTTGGGTCAGTTCAAACCCATCGTAAAGAGAGCGATCACCCAATATGTCAACGACACCATCAACGAGCGCCTGAGTTCGGCAATGCAGAAAAACGAGGCTGAGTCTCAGGCAGGCGCGGGTGAAGCTGGCGCCGCAGAAATGTCGGACCAGGGAGAGTGTTCTGGAGTCATTACGACAGAAAGCGAACTCGAAGCATTCCAGATCATCAGGGCCATTCTCAGGCGCGAGTTCAGCCCGCACCGAATCACCTACAAAGGCACCAAGTCGTACTTCAGCATACTCCTCGATGACAGTACCTGGCGTTGGATATGTCGCCTCGATCTTGAGGGCAACCGATGGCACATAATCCTGCACGCGGGCGATGGAAAGGAGAGACGCCCTCTGAACAGCTTGGATGAGTTATTCTCCATGGAAGCCGAACTCCTCGAGGCTGCTCGGCGCCAAGATCGTTCTAGGATGACGGGAGCCGAGGCTCAGTGAGAGAGCATCCAAGAGCCTCGCGCGGGTGCCTCAAAGCGGTGCCGGACATTGAAGAGTGGCGGTGATTGCGAGCGGAACCGAGGCCTTCGTCTCGGACAGTCACTAGGTCAACAGTCTGCGATAGGAAACCCGACCAGGCCAGCATGCCGTGTCTTGGGCGTGGTGACATTGAGGAGCACGCCCTGGAGGCCAATGCTGGCCATTGGCCGTCGAGAAGGAAAGGACTACGTTGGTCAATGGGGTTGGTGTTCAGTACGAAAAAGAGAGAGCATCTAATTGTATCTTATGTTATCTTATGATATGTTTGAGGAGAGTGGGAAATGATAATACCGATTGCGTTCATACGATCCGCGGCCAAATCTGAGAGGTTCAGAATCAGCTATCACGCTCTCCAACGAATGAACGAGCGCGGCATTAGTTACGCGCAGGTCAGGGACGCAATGCTAGCGGGGCATGTCGTCGAAGTCCAACGCCACCCTCCTCCCGACGATGTCAAAGTCCTACTGCAAGAGGATTGTGATGGTATCCCAAGACTCTACGTCGTAGTCGCAGCGTGTGATCCTCCCGAAGTTGTGACGGTGTGCGAGTTCCTCGAAGAGGTGTGGGAATACCTGGGATCAATGAGGCGAAGGAGAAAGCGATATGAGTAACAAGTGCGTAGAGTGTGGAACTGTAATGTCTCTGATGCCGACCGACGTTCAGGCTGGATGGAAGGACTACAAGCTAGTCATCAAAGGTGCTAACGCATATGTGTGCCCTAAGTGCGGACATCGGGCATTCGACTTCGCAGACGTCAAGATGATGCAAGAGCTATCCCAGGCTCTAGCTACTGTGCCAACGCCACCTGAGATACTCAACGTTGAGGAGGCAGCATCTCTTCTTCGCGTATCGGAGCAGACTGTGTACAACCAGATCAGAGCTGGGAAAATCCCGGCAACCAAGGTGGGCAGGGAGTGGAGAATCTCTCGCTCAGCTGTGCTCAGCATGATCCAAGGCTCAACGGCCACTGACGATTCCGATTCCGGTCTAGAACAGGGGTATATGGTCGCAGCCAGAGGGGCTGGGCAACTCTCGGACAACGACAAGGAAGTTATCCGGAAATACATGAGGATGGCTGGGAGAGAGTGACCTAATGGGCGCCCTCGAGCACACAACCTCTCCTGAGTATCGCGCTAGAGAGCTGTTAAGGGACTTGCGCATTTCTGGGTACCCAGTAAACCCAATCGCTGTAGCGGGGTCTCTATCGCTTGAGGTGCGATTCGAACGCCTAGATAGCGTCGAAGGCATGCTAATAAGAGGGCCGAAGTCTGGCTACGTGATCGTCTCGAGGGACGCTATTCGACCAAGGGCGAACTTCACAATTGCTCACGAGATAGGGCACTTCGTGATGCACAAGGGCGGGAAGTATATTTGTTCGATAGACGACATCGAATCGCTCGCATACGACAAGAGCGAGGAGTCGGAGGCTAGCGTTTTTGCCTCTGAGCTGCTTCTCCCCTCACACCTGTTCGCGCCAGACGTAGGCGCCACAGACGTGTCATTGACGAGCTTTTCAGCGTTGGCCAGGAAGTACGACGTGTCGCTCACCTGCGTATCCATTAGGTATATCAAGGCCTGTTCCGATATCGCGGCGCTTGTGATGACAAAGGGAGAGCGGATCCGGTATAGAATACCCTCAAGAGACTTCCGCTTCAGGATCAGATCCGGGCGAAGCCCTGTGGACCGATCAACGCTGTTGTCGTCCCCGAATCGTACATACAAGAGAACCGTCCCAGCGGATATGTGGCTTGAGCAGTCCCCAGTCTCAGAAGTTCATGAGGAATCCCTGTACATGCCCAGCTGGGATCAGACTCTGACACTAATCACTGTTCCTGACGATGAGTTGTACGACGTGTATGATGAGATTTGGTGAGTCGCTGTGGCGCAGCGAGGACGTTGAGGTGTTGTTGGTGAGCCATCTGGGACTCGAACCCAGGACACCCGGATTAAAAGTCCGGTGCTCTACCGCCTGAGCTAATGGCTCACGTTCAATTGGTTGTTGAGCCGAACCGTTCGGCGCCCAAACGGCCTGAACGTTCAGCGTAGTCCAATATACAGCATATGGCCGTTTGTGTCAATCGCGCTTCCCGTCGTCACTCCCTGCAATGGCCAGCTAAGGGATCGACCGGCTCTACATGCTCGTAGATACCTGCATAGAATCCTGCGAATCGTGCCGCGCCCTAGAGCAAAACGCGGCTGCCGTGTCCACAATTCGTGCGAAGTCACCCGAAGACACCCACCGCATATTGACTAGCTGCGATCCGACTCCGACAGCCGCGGCGCCGCTTCTCATGAAGAGACTCACGTTGTCCAGCGACACGCCGCCCACAGGCATCAGGTGGACGCCCGGGAACAGTTGCTTGATATCCCGCACGTATTGCGGACCAAATATCGTGGCAGGAAAGATCTTTACCATACGGCATCCCAATCTCAGCGCCTCCGATACTTCGGACGGCGACAGAACTCCCGGCACTGCCAGCTTCGAGTACCGGTGACAAATCTCGATCACGCTCTCAGACAGAACGGGCGAGAGTAAGAACTCGGCACCTGCGAGTATGGCGGCCCTAGCTGAGAGCGGGTCTAGGACTGTGCCAGCCCCGACGACGAATCGATCTGAGAACTCCTCCCTGGCAAGTTCGATCGCTTCAAGTGCGCCCTCTGAGTTCATCGCGACCTCAACGGCGGAGATGCCTCCCTCCGAGAGCGCTGACAGAATCGACCTCACGTCGCCAAGCCTGGACCCTCTGATGATGGCAACAACCCGCGACCTCAAGACGCGTCCGAGGATGTCGTTTGCATCGCTCACTGCGAGATCACGTCCTCGCCCGAGAGAGTGTCGGTTGCTTCGCTCACCGCGGCTCCGCCTCCTCGCCTGAGCCGACTCTGTCGCCAGAAAAGATGTCGTCAGCATACCTCACCGCGGCACCACCTCTTGGCCCGACATGAAGGTGCCGAACTCACTCCGATTCGGAAGCCCTTCAAAATCCCCGGAGGTGGTCACTGCGAGAGCGCCCATCGCGTTGGCCATTCTGCCGCACTCTTTGAGAGGCCGACCCTCGAGGAGACCGGCGAGAAACCCCGCAGCAAACGCGTCTCCCGCTCCTATCGGATCGACTACTCTGCGCACCTTGAACGGAGCCACCCACTGCCTGGTATCGGCGTCTGCCACCAGGCACCCGTCTTCACCGCATTTGAGCGCAACGATCTTGACCCCAAGCGACAAGAACGAATCGACTATCCTGTCCGGGTCTGACTCGACCGTGAGGATCTTCGCTTCCTCGAGTCCTGGAAGCAGAACGTCTGCAGACGGGATCAGACTCAACAACGTCTCACGCGCTTCCTCGACACTCCAAAGCCGCAGCCGGATGTTGGGGTCGAAACTCACCTTGACACCATAAGCCTTGGCAAGAGTCACAGCCGCATTGACCATCTCGCGGCACGATTCGCTCAGCGCAGGAGTCACCCCGGACAGGTGGATGAACTTGCACCGGGCCAGGTATTCCTCGTTCAAATCAGCGGGACTCATGCGGCTCGCAGCCGAGTCTCGGCGGTAGTAGTATACGCGGGTTTCTCTTCCTTCGTGGATCTCTTTCACCATCAAACCGGTCTGGGCTTGATCGTCTCTCACGACGCAGGAGACGTCGATGCCTTCTGCGCGAATCTCACGCAGGACATACTCACCCAGCTCGTCACTTCCAAGTCTGCTGATCCAACCTGCGCTGTGTCCTAGACGCGACAGTCCAATGGCCACATTGCTCTCTGACCCGGCGATCCGCTTCACAAACCGATCGACATGCCTGAGCGGGCCACTCTGTTCAGGGCAAAAGACGACCATCGTTTCACCGATGGCTACAACCTCAGGCATCACCTTCAACTCCTCACCAGATGCGCCACATCCTCAATCGTCAGACAACCGGCCGGCCAGCCCCCAGACCGGTGTCCGAACGACCGGCCTCAGTTCGGACCATGAACGGTCACTACTCGGCGACCAAACCGCGATGACTCACCATCCCGCAACCGATCCGTCATCACTCACCGTGCGGCGACCGATCCGCCATGACTCACCGTCCGGCGGCCGATCCGCCATCACTCACCATACAGGGACCGATCAGTCACCGCTCACCACTCAGCGACCGACCCATCCTCGTTTCGCCACACTGGATTCCGCCAGTTGTGTCCAACTTTCGCCATCTCCCGAACCTTGTGCTCATCAATCTCTATCCCGAGTCCAGGTGCGGTAGGACGGCTGACGTATCCGGAGCGATACTCAAAGACGCTCGGATCAGCCAGGTAGGTCAGAAGATCTGATCCCTGGTTGTAGTGGATTTCGAGACTCTGCTCCTGGATGAAAGCGTTGGGAGTGCAGAAGTCAAGTTGCAGGCATGCAGCAAGCGCGATTGGGCCAAGAGGGCAGTGTGGTGCCACAGCCACATCGTATGCCTCAGCCATTGCCGCGATCTTGCGACACTCAAGGATTCCGCCTGCGTGGCTGAGATCAGGCTGGATGATGTCCACTCCACCATCGTGCAGCAGATTCTTGAACGCCCAGCGCCCGAAGTGGCGCTCGCCAGTTGCAATGGGAATAGAACTGATCCTCTTGAGCTCCACGAACGCTTCTTGATTCTCGGCCAAGACAGGCTCCTCTACGAACAGCAATCCTAGAGGCTCGAGTTCCTTCATCAGCACCGCTGCCATGGGTTTGTGAACCCGGCCATGGAAATCCACTGCGATGTCTAGTTTGTCCCCGACTGCCTCTCGCACCGCCTGCACGCGCTCGACTGCCTCGGTAACCTTCCTGTGTGAATCCACCCAGTCCATGTTCGCGGTCGCATTCATCTTGACAGCGGTGAACCCCTGCCGCAGCCTTTCGATTGCACCTCTTGACGCATCACTGGGGCTGTCGCCACCGATCCAGGTGTAGACCTTCATCTTGTCTCGAACAGGCCCTCCGAACAGCGAATACACCGGAACGTTGAGCGACTTGCCCTTGATGTCCCACAGTGCCTGCTCTATGCCAGAGATTGCGCTCATCAATACGGGGCCTCCCCTGTAAAAGGCCCCTCTGTACAGCACCTGGAAGATGTCCTCGATGTGACCTGCGTCCCTGCCAACAACGTATTCTGTCATCTCATGGACGGCTGCAGCCACTGTATCGGCCCGACCCTCCACGATCGGCTCGCCCCAGCCGACGAGTCCCGACTCTGTCTCGATCCGGACGAATAGCCAGCGAGGGGGAACCTTAAAGGTCTCGACAGTCCTTACTCTCATGCTGCTAACCCCCTAGATGTTGATCGCCTCGCACAACGATCTTTCCAGACATCGATGCTGCCACCGGCGGACCGTTGCCATGAGCCAGCTTGCTG
>JAAYAB010000239.1 GCA_012719595.1 Bacillota bacterium | reverse complement strand
CTCTGATCCCCTGGACCAAGTAGAGGCTGGTAGGGGGTTGGTCCGGAATTGACAAGGGGTTGTCCAGGGTTGATGGCGACATGAGAACCACATTTCTCTTTGACCTCGACGGCACTCTTCTCCCTCTTGATCAAGACAGCTTCGTTCGTGAGTATTTCAAGCTGCTCGTTCCAGAGCTAATCCAATTCCTCCCTGCGGATCGAGTAGTAGAGACAGTGATGGAGTCGACTAGATTCATGATAGCCGACTCGTCCGCCGCGAGGACAAACAGACAGGCCTTCATGGAGGACTTCTGCAAGAAAGTGCCCGGAGATCCGGACGAGCTGACGGAGCTGTTCGACAGCTTCTACAGGGGGAAGTTCTCCCAGCTCGCCACGCTTGTCTCTCCAGCAGATGAGATCGGGCGCACTGTCCAGACTCTCAAGACTAAAGGATATGAGCTAGTCTGCGCCACTAATCCGATTTTCCCGCTCTCGGCGATTGAGACCCGGCTTGGCTGGATTGGGCTCGATCCCTCGGACTTTCTCTTGATTACCAGCTATGAAGACATGCACTTCTGCAAACCTGACCTCAACTACTACCGCGAAACGCTCCAGAGAATCGACCGCAGGCCGGATGAATGCATAATGGTTGGGAACGATGTCGAGGAAGACATCGTGGCGTGCCGGCTTGGAATCGAGACCTTCCTCGTGACTCCCTATGCAATTGATAGAGGAAGCGGGCTGGTGCCTGACCACAGAGGGACCTACGCTGATCTCCTCAGGTTCGTAGAAGCCCTGCCCGAAGTCGGAGGGCGGAGCGCCCGAACGCGGGTGGGGTAGCTGGCCGGCCGGGACAGAGGTCCGATGCAAGGCGCTGGTGCGTACGTCAGTCCGTCTGGCGGTGCGGGCGCGCACAGATCGGGCAGCGGGGCGGCGGGGTCCAGGTCGCGTCGGCGGGCGCGTTCACGCCTGTGGGGCAGCCTGTCGCTCGCTCCTCGGCCGAACCGGGTCGCTACCCCGGACTGCAGTCAGAACGGCCTGCCGGACTCCTGCATGCAGTCCGGACAGCCGGGCGCCTCTACCCGGGCTGCACCGCTAGAGACAACAGTGAGGCTCCGGCGCCTGGTGAACCACCACGCCGGAGCCTTAGTCTGCTGTGTCTGCTGCTCCTGCTAGGTCAACAGTTAGCCTCTTGACAGGTCCTCAATCGGTTTCCAGTAGCCAAATGTGGGAACTGGCCCTTGCACTGGTGCAGCCCACCGTACGGCATTCTCGAGCACTTGTTGGACCTCAGGCTGGTAGAATATCGGGAACGTCTCGTGACCTGGCCTGAAGTAGAACACCTTGCCTCGCCCGCGGTGGTAGCAGCATCCGCTGCGGAATATCTCGCCGCCAGGATACCAGCTCACGAAGACAAGCGTATCCGGAGCAGGAATGTCGAATCTCTCACCATACATCTCCACCCGCGGGATATCGATGTACTCACCGAGACCTTGAGCGATCGGATGGCCGGGCTCCAGGACCCACAGGCGTTCGTTCTCGCCCATTTCCCTCCACTTAAGATCGCAAGTAGTCCCCATGAGCCTTCTGAAGATCTTGGAGAAGTGCGCTGAGTGCAGCACTATGAGCCCCATTCCGTCGAGTACTCTCTTGTGGATCTTGTCAACTACAGAGTCCGATACCTCATGGTGAGCCACGTGACCCCACCACATAAGGACGTCAGTCTGGCTCAGCACCTCGTCATTCAGCCCGTGATCAGGCTCGTCTAAAGTTGCAGTTCGAGCCTTGATGCCTGGACGCGTGTTTAGGAACCCTGCAATGACCTCGTGCATTCCCTTCGGATAGACCGCTTTGACCGCTTCGTCAGTCTTCTCGTGACGGAACTCGTTCCATACAGTCACACGTATCTCGCTGTTCACAACTATCGTTCTCCTTGTTCGGGTAATTGCTATTCCGGGCTCTGAACACATCATTCACCGCACCTGAGCCATATCCTTCTTCATATCCTGCCCTGCGGAGATCACCGCAATTGCCTACGCCAGACGACAAGCACTGGCAAATTGTGTTGCTTAGGGAAAGGGAGACGCGGCTGCCTGTAGAACTAAGGATGTAGAACTAGGGACATGGGAGAGCACAGCTAGGCGAGCATTGAGAATAGCGGAACGCGGCAGGCATTCCGTTCT
>JAAYAB010000238.1 GCA_012719595.1 Bacillota bacterium | reverse complement strand
GGAACTGGCGCAGCTTGCGCATGGTGACGGTGTGTCCGAGATGGAGGTCCGGCTTCGTCGCGTCGTAGCCGCAGTAGACTCGCAGCGGGCGGCCTTCAGCCTGGGCCTCCCTAAGGCGTTCCCGCAATTCCTGGGTCATAGCCTCTTTGATCTGTGGGTCACCGAACTCAGAACCGTGCATGAAGAGCGCGACCTGCTCCTCGATATTGTCCTTCACCGCTTTGCGGCCCTTCACTACTCCGCCTCCTCGAGTCAGGGTTGCCGGCAGCCTTGCTTGGACGCATTCCTGTGCATGCGCCGACTCCAGCCTATTAGCCTTACTTTACCACAACAACACGTCCATGTCAGCCTTGCACTTCGGGCTCCGATGTGCTTCACACCAAGCTCCAGGCCGCCATTCTGCATGGGTGGGGGGCTGCAGCCCGACGCTCTTTCGACCTACTCAATCACAAACCAGCGGAATTCCCCGTATTCAGAGGAATCGCCTTGTCCCCAGTTTACGCAGAACAGCCCGACCTTAGCACCTACCCAGTGTCCCTTGCTGGCCTGAAACTGCGGGCCGATCGGTGTATATTCCTCTCCATCGACGCTGTAGCTGAACCCGCACTCGGCACCTTCGCCGACGCCAACCCTAAGATATACCTCGTTGATGTCAAGGGCCACGCCACTCATTTCCTTTTCCCGGCCGGAGTTTGAGTCGCCAAAGGTCAAGCTCAACCGGTATGCGTATTCACCTCTGCGGTTCGAATGCTCGTCTCTGCTGAGACCAAGGTAGGCGTACTGGTAGCCCATGACCACCAGGCCCGCACTCGTCCCCGGCTGGTCTGCATGCAGCGCCAGTCTCGTTGATGCTTCGAAGCTCGGTGCTGGGAACCTCTGCACAAGCAAGTTTGGAGCGTCCCACAGCAGCTTCTGCTCGGACGGGACTGTGAACGAGTAGAGCTTGAGCGACGAGCCTGACAGTGAACTCCATCTGGGATCGGGGGTTGCCTGCCATTGCCATTGCAGTCCGAGCCTTTCGCCGTCGAAGTAGTCAGTGGTGGCCGGAACCTCTATTGGATACGATGCGCCGACATTGGGCTTCCTGTAGCGGAGTACCGGCTCGCCGCATCCATACTCATCTTGGTTGGTGCCCATCACGGGCCAATCGTCGACCCACTGCACAGGCTGCAGGTGAACGATCCGGCCATAGGCACCCTTGTCCTGGAAATGAATGAACCAAGACTCTCCGGACTCGAGCTCGACGAGACCGCCTTGATGAGGCCCGTTGATGTCCGTGTTCCCCTGACGCAGCACAATCCTGTCCTCATACGGACCGTATATGTTCCTGGAGCGGAGCACGGTCTGCCAGCCGGTTCGCACGCCACCCGCGGGAGCGAAGATGTAGTAGTAACCGTTGCGTTTGTACATCTTCGGACCCTCGATTGTCGGATGCCTCTCAGGATCCTCGAACACCACTCTGCCCTCATCGAGCAATCGCGTTCCATCCGGCTTCATCCTGTGAAGTGTCAGGCGGTTCTTGATTCCACAGCGGCTGTATGCGTAGGCGTGAACGAGATATGCCTGTCCATCGTCGTCCCAGAACGGGCACGGATCGATGAAACCCTTTGCCTCGTGGACACACACCAGCGGCGACCACTTCCCGAGAGGGTCGGTCGCTGTGCTCATGAATATGCCTTCGTCAGGCGCACCGAAGAACACCCAAAACCTGCCCTCATGATGCCGCAGGCTCGGAGCCCATATCCCCCGTCCGTGCTGGACTTGATCGTAGTCGTCGAACGGGAAACGTTCCACGACATAATTGACGATCCGCCAGTTGACCAGGTCACGCGAGTGAAGAATCGGAAGCCCAGGCATGTTTGCGAAGCTCGAGGCCGTCATGTAGAAGTCGTCTCCGACCCGCACGACGTCCGGGTCTGGGTAGTCAGCGTGGATGATCGGGTTGATGTAGGTGCCGTCGCCCTGGTCCGGCACCCATAGTCTCTTGCAGTCGGATGAACCGGTCAAGGAAGCCTCCCTCCAATCGGTGAATCGACGTCTCCTATGTTAGCATACGACATTGCCAGATTCTTCACCTGTTTGCGCAACACAGGGGAGCCGACAGGAAACGCGCGGAGCAAATCGAACTCATCGGTCGAGCGATAGAGAGAGAGGATGGTTGTCTTTCATGAGTGGAGAGATCGGAGCGCCCTCCATTCCGCTGCCGTCGTTTCCTGATAGAACAGTCTCCATATTCGACCATGGCGCTGTCCCCGGAGGCCTGGTCGACAACACGTCAGCCATCGCCAGTGCCATCAGCGCCTGTTCACGGGCGGGCGGCGGGCGAGTGGTCATTCCCCGCGGAGTCTGGCTGACAGGTCCGATTCACCTGCAGAGCAACATCGATCTGCACGTGGAAGAAGGAGCCCTGGTGCTGTTCAGCACGGATTACAGCGACTACCCACTGGTTGAGACGAACTTCGAAGGGCTGGACCGCATTCGTTGCACCTCTCCAATCAGCGGTCGCGATCTCGAGAACATCGCGATCACGGGCAGAGGCATTTTCGATGGATCCGGCCATGTCTGGCGCCCCGTCAAACGCTCCAAGACTACTGCTGCTCAGTGGCATGCCCTGGTCTCCTCCGGGGGCGTAGTCACCGATGAAGGCAGCATCTGGTGGCCGGCCGGAGGAACGCCGCAGGGCGGAGCTCTCATGCGGCAATTAAGACAGGATGGCAGGTCCGCTTCTCCTGAGGAATACGCCAAGGTCGTTGGATCTCTGCGGCCGGTTCTCCTGAGCCTGGTCAACTGCAGACGTGTGTTGCTGGACGGACCTACGTTCCAGAACTCCCCCGCCTGGGCGCTCCATCCGCTGCTGTGCGAGGAAGTGACGGTGCGCAATATCTTCGTCAAGAACGAGTGGTATGCTCAGAACGGAGACGGACTCGACCTCGACTCGTGCAGAAGCGTGAGGGTTACAGGATCGGTGTTCGACGTAGGCGATGACGCCCTCTGTCTGAAGTCTGGACGAGACGAAGCGGGCCGGAAGAGAGGCCGGCCGTGCACCGACATCTGGATCGACAACTGCACCGTCTATCGCGGTCACGGCGGATTCACGGTCGGGAGCGAGATGTCGGGAGGCGTGTGCAATGTCCATGTATCCGACTGCACATTCGTCGATACGGACCTCGGCCTGCGG
>JAAYAB010000237.1 GCA_012719595.1 Bacillota bacterium | reverse complement strand
CCCGAGGTTGCAGGGCAGGCCGGTCCCGAGGTTGCAGGGCAGGCGGGTCCCGAGGTTGCGGGGCAGGTCGGTCCCGAGGTTGCAGGGCAGGCCGGTCCCGAGGTTGCAGGGCAGGCGGGTCCCGAGGTTGCAGGGCAGGCGGGTCCCGAGGTTGCGGGGCAGGCCGGTCCCGAGGTTGCAGGGCAGGCGGATCCCGAGGTGGCGAGGCCGACCGGCCTCGAGGAAGAGGACTGGCTGGTCTCAAGATAGTGAAATTGGCTGGTTCCCAAGCAGGGAGCCAGCCGACGGTCCGGTTCGCCTTAGGAGGTTGACTTGATGGCGTTCTTCTCCGTCTTTTGGATGGTGCTGAAACGTGTCTGGAACAACAGAAGGCTCGAGGCCAACCTGCTCGCGGCGCTCATAGTTGCTATGGGGGTCATTGCGAGCGTGCCCATATACACCGACGGTGCGCTTCAGTACGTCCTGATAAGGCAATGGCACAACGCGTATACCCAGGCCAACTGGGCGCCCGGGTCGATGACCCTGGGCCGAATATCGCAGACATTCATCAAGCTGGACGACTACATCGAACTTGACGAGTTCCTCGAGCGCGAGGCGGCAGACCGGATCGCGATGCCGCTCATAAGGCATCAGCACTATTCCACTCTAGACAATGCTATGCCGAAACCGACGGCCTCCGGGACCAGATACGGCCGCTTTACCTTGCTCACCAACTTCTACGACATGGTCGAGCTGGTCGGAGGGAGATTCCCGGAGGACACCGATCCTGCAGCAGGAGAGCCGGTCGAGGTGCTCATTTCGTACTCTTGCTTGGAGACCCTGGAGTTTGTTCTGGGGCAGACATACAGGTTCCCGTATGTTCTCCGCCCCAACCCGGACATCGGTCGGCATGAGAGAGAGGAACGATCGATTCAATTCACGGTGGTCGGAGTCTTCAAGGCGAAGCCGGAGTTTGAGACTTCTCCCCAGTTCTACATGAAGCCTCAGTTCTCAGAAAACCTGTTTGTGACGGAGGAGACGTACCGGAAGATTGCAGCTCTCGAAGGGATAGAGATCGGCTGGGTTACGTGGTACTGGCTGTATGATCATACTGACGTCAGAACCTCGGATCTGACTGACTTGATCCGCGGAATGGTGTCCATTGAGGCGGACGCAGCGCAGATTGCAGGAACGGCTCGATGGAGCCGGAGCCCGGTTCACGTGTGGGAGAGGATCGTTGCACAGTCCCGGACGCTCAGGACTCTGATGTTCGCACTGAGCACACCGATTCTCGGCATAGTGTTCTACTACATCATGCTTGCTGCTCAACTCATGGTTAACAGCAGGCGAACGGAGATAGCCGTGCTTCAGAGCCGAGGAGCGGGCAAGTTCCAGATCTGTGCGAGCTATGTAATAGAGTGGAG
This sequence comes from Bacillota bacterium, assembly GCA_012719595.1. Classification (GTDB taxonomy): domain Bacteria; phylum Bacillota; class DTU014; order DTU014; family DTU014; genus JAAYAB01. The sequence continues at coordinate 13,122 of JAAYAB010000237.1, read as the reverse complement.
CGTGCTGGGCATTATCGCGTTGATTGTGGGTCCCTACCTCGGGTTCTTCATTGCGCGAGTCATGGGCGCTTCCAGCGGATTCTTGAGCTTCGTGGGAAGGGAGCCCTTGCCTGCCCAGTTGTTCTCAGATCCATACACGTTTGTGACTGCGGCTCTGGCTGCGACGGTAGCCGCCCTCATAGTGCCGGTGCTGTCTGCGGCAAGGCACTCAATTGTCAACTACAAGCAGGAGGTAAGCCGGAAACGCAGGTCCCCGATCTGGCAGAGGATACCGATGGACTTGATCCTGCTTGGATTCTCGGGTTGGGGTTACTATACGCTGAGGAAACAAGCGGAGGCAGGGGTAGTTGACCAGAGTATCATACTCAACCCCTCGCTCTTCCTGATTCCTGCAGTGCTGATACTTGGCGTCGGCCTGCTCGTTCTGAGGATTTTCCCTTGGATGATCAAGTTGCTCGATGCCCTGACGTCCGGCTGGTCGGGAGTCGCACTGAACATGACGCTCAAGCAGCTGTACCGGTCGCCTGAGCAGTACAACCCGCTGATTCTCCTGATCATTCTGACGCTTGCACTCGGTATATACGGTTCGTCCACAGCTAGAACCATGGACCGCAACTTGACCGACAAGCTCTGCTATCAGATGGGTGCGGAGGTTGTCCTCAATGAGACTTGGGTGGAGCCAAGTCCTCCGGTCGCGATGGTTGACGGGATGATAGTGGAGGAAGCGCCGTCTGAACCTCCCAAGGTCTACGAGCCACCGTTCTACGTCCACGAGAGTCTCGAGGAGGTCGCGGCTGCGGCTAGGGTGATGAGGACGAGTGCCAATGTCACGTCTTCGGCTAGACTCCAGTCTTTGGCTGTTATGGCCCTCAATCCTCACGAGTTCGCAGCTGTGGCGTGGTATCGCGACGGACTCCTGGATTACCACATCAACAACTACCTGAATCTGCTTGTGGCTAGGCCGGGCGGCGCGTTGATCGAGGCGGGGGCGGCTGAGAGGGCGCAACTGCGACCCGGCGACACGATATCACTGCAGTTCAGGGGAGTGTCTGACCCCATTGAGTTCCAGGTGCTTGCACCTGTCAAGTACTGGCCGACACTTGATCCGACCAGCACTTCATTTGTCATCGTCGACATCGATCACTTGAGGAGCGTCCTCCCGATTGAGCCCTACCAGGTCTGGCTGAAGATGAAACCTGACAGCAGCCTATCCTCAGTTGTCGAGAAGCTGAAGGAAGAGGGAGTGTGGGTGGCGGCGGTCAGCGACCTCAGGACGAAGCTGATCGAAGGCATCAGAGACCCTCAGCGAATGGGACTCAACGGGATGCTGTCAACGGGGTTCCTAGTGGCGGCACTCATGACGATCATGGGCTTCCTGCTATACACGTTCTTGTCGTTGCGCAACCGTATGCTCCAGTTCGGCGTCCTTCGGGCCATCGGGTTGAGGGTCAGGCAACTGATGTCTATGCTCGTCTACGAGCAGATACTTACCGTAGGGCTTGGAGTGCTGGTTGGGACGCTGCTTGGGGAGCAGGTGAGCAGTCTGTTTCTCCCAATGCTCAAGCTGAACGTCGATGCGCAGAAGGAAGTGCCTCCGTTTATCGTTGTAGTTGAGTGGGCAGACAAGCTGAAGATCTACGCGGTCTTGGGCGCTGCTCTGTTCGTTGGTATGGTCGGTCTGCAGATCTTCATCTCCAGGCTGAGGATACATCAAGCAGTTAAGCTGGGAGAGGATCAGTAGGCTGGAGGGGTCGATGGTCTGAGGGCCAGTGGCCTGAGGGGCAGTGGTCTAGGGGCTGGTTGCCTGGGCGGCCAGTCGTGTTGACGAGGACAGTGGTTTGGAGGTAAGGCCTGGATGTCAGCAAAGCTTAGGAGATCGCAAGGGCAAACGCAGTTCAGATTTGTGGACACCACTAAGAAATCGCGGGCCAGGCTCTCGCTTCCCCGAGTGAGCCTACGGCTTGGCGGCAAGAGAGGGTCTGCGAAGGACAGCGATCTGGTCTTTGCCCAGGGCGATGACTATATCATCTGCGAGAACCTCGTAAAGATCTACCAGATAGCAGACATAGAGGTCTTCGCACTCCAGGGTCTCGATATGGTGATCAAGAAAGGCGAGCTGATGGCGATCATCGGTGCGAGCGGGAGCGGCAAATCGACCCTGCTGAACATCCTTGGAGGCCTGGATAGCCCGACAGGCGGAAGGGTCACGGTGGGTGCGTGGAATCTGAGCAAACTCACATCTGCAGAAGCAGTGATATACAAGCGCCAGGTCGTCGGTTTTGTGTGGCAGAACGTGACCCGCAATCTGATCCCCTACCTGACTGCGCTGGAGAATGTTGAGCTGCCCATGATCATCAACGGGACATACGACAGAGCGTGGGCAGAGGAGCTCCTCGATGCGGTCGGCCTCAAGGACAGGATGCGCCACAAACTGCAGGAGCTGTCGGGCGGACAGCAACAGAGAGTGGCCATAGCCATTGCCCTTGCGAACAAGCCTGAGTTGCTTCTGGCAGACGAGCCTACTGGCGCCCTTGACAGAGCTTCCGGGCGGATCGTCCTTGATGTTTTTCGGAAAGTGAGAGATCTGTACGGCGTCACAGTCGTAATCGTCACTCACGACATGTCAATGGCCAGCGCTGTCGACCGATATGTTCGCATTCGAGATGGGAAGATCAGCAGCGAGTCCGTGAGGAGGGTTGTAGAGGCGCAGGTAGACGAAAACGGCGAACAGGTTGAGAATGCCGAGGCGGAAGAAACCCACGACGAATATACGGTGCTCGATTCTGCCGGAAGGCTGCAAGTGCCTCCAGAGTTCAGAGAGGCTCTCAACATCCAGAACCGCGTCAGACTCCATCTCGAGGACGGCAAGATCGTGATTCTGCCGCCGGAGGATTCGGCTTCGTAGGCGATGAGCGCCGACTCAGGCGGGCCCGGGCGGGCCGGGGCGGGCCCGTGCAGCCTTGCCTCGGGCAGTTCCGCTCAAGTCAGTGCGGCCTGGGCGGACATCATCGGGGCCCGGTCGGTAGGGTAGGGGCCCGCGTCCGGCTACGGCCAGTGCGGCCTGGGCCGACACCATGCGGATCCGGCTGGTACGATCGGGACCGGCGTCCGGTAATGACCAGTGCGGCCTTGGCCGACACCATGGAGGTCCGGCCGGTAGGGTCGGGGTGGACGTCCCGTAATGGCCGGTGCGGCCTGGGTCAGCGCCGATCAGAGCGGGCCTGTCCAATCCGGGCTATCGCAACCCAGGCCAGGCCTGCACTCACCAGTACCCGCACTTACCAGGCCCGCGCAACTCCGGTGACTTGCGCCGCCTGTTCGGTGAGTGCGACCATGTCGTCCATGTTGACCAAACTCAAATCGTTCTTGCCCACCGCTCCCGCTATCATGGCCATCTCCTGAGTCGAAGCTTTGATGAAGTTTGCCGCAGCCTCAGCCGCAACCTCAATGTCCAGCTTCGCTCCATGCTTTCCCCAATATAGATAGATCTCGGCAGGGCTCGTTCCGAGCGGGAGCTTTTCGACTTGCCCGTAGACCATGGCAGTCAACAGCGACTGACCAGTGTACACAGCGTCTGCACCTAGTGCAAGCGCCTTCATGAAGTCACCTGCGTCCTTGAGACCTCCGCAGGCTATCAGACTGATGTTGCTCCTGACGCCTCTCTCCACGAGGAACCGGTTTGCTCGCGGGATAGCATAGACTATCGGCACGCCCACGTTGTTGATCGTGACCTCGGGAGCGCCAGCTGTGCCGCCCTGAGCTCCGTCGATGGTGACGAAGTCGCACCCTGCGTCGACTACGTGAGCCAGGTCTGCTTCGATCCTTCCAGCTGCGATTTTTACGCCGATGGGCACACCGCCCGTGAGAGTCCTCAGGCCGTCGACGAGAGACTTGAGATCGCCGGGGGTCTTCAGCTCTTTGTGTCTGAGGGGGCGGGTAGCACTCTGGCCGGGCTCGACGCCGAGCTGCCTTGCGAGTTCCTCGTCCATGTCGTCTCCTTCGACTATCTCAGGAAGTCCTGCCAAAGCGCCCTGCCCGAACCGGATCTCGATCGCGTCCGCCTGCTTGAGCTGGTCTTCGGAGTTTCCATATCGAGCTCTGTTGAACTGAACGATGTACTGCTGCGCATGCCGCCTCTCAGCCTCGCAGAACCCCGCGTCCCCCGAGTTCGTCGCTGTTCCTGCGGCTACACTTGCCTTTGCCATAGCGATCTTTGTAGACTCTGTCACAGAGAGCCCGTAGGCCATGGCCGTGATCATGATGGGTGTCTGCAGCTCCAGCGGCCTCGCGGACTTGGCACCTATCACTGTCTTCGTGTTCACTGTGAACGGATCAACAGGGAACCTATCGATCATCGCCGGAAGAAACATCAGGTCGTCGAGTCCCATGAATGCTCTGGATGAACCATACGGCTCTATCACGGGCATCCCGTGTTTTGCTCTCTCGGCTATTGCAGCCAATCGCAAGAGCGAGTAACCATGGACGTTTTGCGGCCCCTTTATAGTCTCGACCTCGCGCATTCTCTCTATCAGGCTTTCGGTCAGGCTCTGGATAATCGCCTCGCCTATCATGGCTGTCGCCCCTTCTGCACGTCTCTAGTGCTTTGTCGCTGCCTTACCACTAGTATTCGCAGCAGGATGGTTCGATAATGTGTAGAAGATTCAAGAGGTAGTTGCGCATTGCTGCTGTTTGGAGGATTGCGTGGTGAGTAGCTGTGACTGACAAGCCCAGGACATCTGGAGACGAACCAAGTCGATTCGACATCATAGTCATAGGTGGAGGAGTGGTAGGGACCGCGATCGCGAGGGTCCTCTCTAGATACAGGTGGAAGACGGCTCTGCTGGAAAAACAGGCAGAGCTGTCGTTTGGAACGAGCAAAGCCAACAGTGGAATAGTGCACGCAGGCTTTCACTCTGCACCCGGTACACTCAAGGCAGAGCTGTGCGTCAAAGGGTGCGCCATGTACCCGGGCGTTACGTCTGAGCTCGACGTCGAGTACAAACAGAACGGCGTGCTCATGATCGCGATGTCCGAGGACGAGATCCAGAAGCTGCACGACTTCAGAAGGCAGGGAGAGATAAACGGCGTGCCGGGCATGCGCCTCGTCGTGGGCGATGAGCTCAGGGCGTTGGAGCCCAATCTCTCCGATCGCGTCGTGGCAGGCCTCTTGGCTCCCTCGGGAGGAGTGGTATCTCCCTTCGAACTGACTCTTGCGCAGGGCGAGAACGCCGCCGCAAACGGAGTGTCAGTGTTCCTCGAGACCGAAGTCTTATCTATGTCGGTTAACGATCGAAGCATAACCGAGGTTCACACCAGCAAGGGAACCTTTTCTGCGGCCATAGTCATCAACGCTGCGGGTCTGTACGCAGACAAGGTGGCGAATATGGCGGGAGACTACTCGTTTGTCATTCGCCCTCGCAAGGGCGAGGAGTACTTGCTCGACAAGAGGCTGTCAGGGATAGTCCGATCGACGATTTTCCCGCTTCCGACGAAGGTGTCAAAGGGAATCCTCGTAATACCTACCGTGCATGGCAATCTGATGCTCGGTCCCACCGCCGAGGAGACCGACAACAGAGAGGATCTCTCGACGAGCTTCGAAGGTTTCCAGCAGATATTCGCAATGTGCACGACTATGGTCAATGGGTTGCAACCCAGCGATCTCATCGCGACCTTCGCCGGACTCAGGCCTGCGTCCGACCGGGATGATTTCGTCATCGAACCGTCTGAGCAGGCGAGGAATCTCCTGAATGTGGGCGGCATCGAGTCTCCGGGTCTCACTGCGGCGCCGGCCATCGCAGAGATGGTTCTCGAAATGGTGAAGGAGATGGCACACGAGTTTGGGCTTGGCATAGAGGAGAACGAAGGATACGATGGAACTCGGCGAAGCGTGCGTCGCTTCCGCTGCATGACCGACGAGCAGAGAGCTGCGGCCATTGCCGAGGATCCTCTGTTCTCGAGAGTAGTGTGCCGCTGCGAGCAAGTTACTGAAGCTGAGATCGTCGACGCGATCCGGAGAGGTGCGAGGACTCTCGATGGAGTCAAGCTGCGGACCAGGGCTGGAATGGGCAGGTGTCAAGGAGGATTCTGCACGTCCAGGGTCCTAAAGATTCTGTCGCGAGAGCTAGGCGTCCCGGTGACATCTCTCACCAAGCGCGGCGGCGCCTCGAGAGTGTTGCTTTACACGATAAAGGACCTGTTGGTCTCGGATAGCGGGCCTGCCGGTCCGGTGTAGCTGCCCTGCTGGTCTCGGGTAGCGGGTCTGCCGGTCCGGCGTAGGGCCCTACTAGCCTCGGATAGCGCGTCTGCCGACCCGGCGCAGCGGCCCTACGGGTCTTGGACAGCGGCCCTGCTGGCCGCGGAAAGCGGGCCGCCGGTCCGGCGCAGCGGCCCTACGGGTCTTGGACAGCGGCCCTACTGGCCTCGGATAGCGGCCCTACTGGCCTCGGATAGCGGATCTTTAGGCCTCTGGCGGAGGCCCTACTGGTCTCGACAAAGGCCCTATTACACTAGGAATCGCTGACGACCGGGTGGTCGATTGAACCCCAGGTGGTGATGCATCATGAATATAGAGTCTAGCGAGAGGGATCTAGTGATCGTGGGCGGCGGCCCTGCGGGACTTGCCGCTGCGTTGGCTGCTAAGAAGCAAGGGATAGATGACATCCTCATTATCGAAAGAAATGATGAGCTAGGCGGCATTCTCAACCAGTGCATTCACAACGGGTTTGGGATCCACATTTTCGGCGAAGAGCTGACCGGTCCTGAGTACGCAGAACGATATGTACGCCTCGTCAAGGAACAGAATATCGACTGCCTCACGGGAACCATGGTCTTGGAGATGAACGCTGAGCGCGAACTCGTGGCCGTGGGGCCGGACTGCGGCTTGCTGCGGATCAGGGCAAAGGCTGTCATTCTCGCAATGGGTTGCAGAGAGCGGACTCGGCCGGCAATCAACATCCCAGGGGACAGGCCTGCAGGGGTGTTCACAGCAGGAACCATCCAGCAGCTGATCAACCTCGAAGGATATCTGCCAGGACGGACTGCGCTGATCCTGGGTTCAGGCGACATTGGGCTGATCATGGCCCGCCGCCTTACACTCGAAGGAGTTAAGGTGCAGGGCGTAGTTGAGATCATGTCGTATCCGGGCGGCCTCAACAGAAACATAGCCCAGTGCCTGCGCGACTTCGACATCCCCCTTCACCTCAGTCACACAGTGGTCAGGATACACGGCAAGCAGAGGGTAGAGGGCGCGACCGTCGCCCCGGTGGACGCCCGCAGGGCTCCCATAATGGAGAAGAGCTTCTTCGTACCATGCGACACGATTGTGCTGTCAGTGGGCCTGATTCCAGAGAACGAACTGTCCAGAATGGCCGGTGTCAGGCTGTCTTCCACCACCTCCGGAGCATATGTGGATGAGAATCTTCAGACAAGTGTCGACGGAGTCTTCGCCTGCGGCAACGTGCTGCATGTCCACGATGTGGTCGATTTCGTGACTCGTGAGAGCGAGAAGGCGGGCAGGAGCGCAGCGAGGTTCATCAAGCACGGGCTAGTGAGGTGTGACCTGCCTGTCCGGCCAGGGAAGAACGTGAGATACGTTGTTCCCCATGTAGTCAGCGGGAACGCCGATGTGGAGTTCTTCCTCAGGGCATCCAGACCGATGGCTCCGGCGACCCTCAAGATCCATCCAGACCTCAGGGAAGTGCGTCAGAGGATTGTGAAGCCGAGTGAGATGATATCTGTGCGTTTGCCTGCCGATTTGATTGCAACAGCCCGGTCTCAAGGAGAGATCCGGTTCGAGCTCGAGGAGAGGGAGAGCACACGATGACTGCTGCTGACGAGAGAGAACTCATATGCATATCGTGTCCGGTCGGGTGTCCGCTGAGTGTCACTGTCGAGGGCGGCGAGGTTGTTGCTGTTCGAGGCAACAAGTGCCCGAAAGGGATCACCTACGCGAAGGCAGAGATCCTTGACCCCAGAAGGATACTAACCACCACCGTCAGAATCAGAGGCGGCTTGCTTCCGCAGCTCCCTGTTCGGACTCGGCAAGCCATCCCGAAGAGTCTGTTAGCAAAGGGGATGGAGGCCCTGAGTCGATATGAGGTGGACGCTCCAGTTCGGATCGGTGACGTTTTGATAAGCGATTTCCTGGGGACGGGCGTAGATGTGATAGCGAGCAGGAGCATTGATTGTGCAGGGTGAGCGGCCGGCCGGTGAAGGCCTAACAGTTCTCACCGAATCGAGGTCATTGAGTGGCGCACATTCTCAGCAGAGGCGACAAAGAGTGTTCCGCGCAAGACAGGTCCGGACATGGCAGGCCTGAACGCGACAGGTCCGGGCGCGCCAGAATGGACTTCTGGGGCGTGGCAAGGTTCTACATTCCGCTGTCGATGACCAGCTTTCTGATAATGATCTCGCACAACGTGGTCAACGCCGGCATTGCTCGCGGCGCGAACCCCGAGGTCGGACTGGCTGCCTTCCGCATGGCGAAGAGCCTCACACTCATGATCGAGAACCCTGTGTTCATGGTGCGACAGACGACTGTCTCTCTGGTGACCGGGGTCAGGTCTTTCAAGCTGGTCAGCCGGATCTTCATGACGGTTACTCTGTTCCTCGCGCTCGTCCTCGGTATCTTTGCTATTCCAGGCTGTGGAGACTACGTGTTTGCCCAGCTGTTTGGGGCATCCCAGGAGACTGCCTTCAGCGCCCGGCTCGCCATGGCAGTCTTGTTCATCCTTCCGATGGTAAGCTGCAACAGGAATCTCTACCACGGGGCCGCCGTGCTCACCCATCAGACCAAGCTGGTGCCCTTCGCTACGGGAGTTCGCGTGGTGTTCTGCTTCGCGCTGATGATAGCGCTTACACAGCTGCGAGGCATCAGTGGGGCGTTGATGGGTGCCATTCTGTTTGTCGGCGGACTCTCGATCGAAAGCCTTGTCACTTATCTTAGCGCTAGGGACTCTGTCAAACAGATATCCCGGTTTCGATCTGATCAAGACGCGGGCACCGGCCTCGCCGTCAGGGATGTCGTCGTGTTCTTTGTCCCACTGATGTTCACATCTCTTATGCAACAGGTCACAATGCCGGCGATCAATACCCGGATAGGATTCGGCTCACTGGCGTTTCCGGAGATTCCGGTGGCTGCATTCGCGGCGGGCTGGGACCTCGGTCAGCTACTGCTCAGCCCTGTCTCCATGCTTCATCAGGTGTCCATGATGTTCAGCCACAATGAAGACTCGGAGGTGAGGGCGGCTGTCAAGCAGTTCTGCATAGTCTGGGTAGGGCTTGTGGCGGCCGCTATGGCGGCGGTGTCGTTCAGCCCGCTGGGAAGGCTCCTGCTCGAGCAGGTGATAGGAGTCTCAGAGGAGTTGAGCTTGCAGGCCATTTGGGTGCTAAGGATTTTGTCATTTGTGGTGCTCGTGAGAGGGTGGCGCGAGTATCTCTGGGGCATTTGCATGCAGCGAAGAATCACGAAGTCGATAGGATCAGCGAGGACCGCAGGGTTGGTAGTGATCTTGCTGATGGTGTTTGCCGGCATCCGAACACTGGACTGGTACCCGTCTATCGTAGTGACCGGCGCTCTGGGTGTCGGTGAGATCATCGAGACAACACTTGTCGCCATTTCGCTGAAGAGGGCAAGCACATGTGCCATATACGGTGACGCGCTTCACCAGACCTAAGGCGCGGCTGCATATCTAGGCGATGAGGTTCCGCACACGTCAGCACGCTGCTCCACCTCCATCAGGATGCGGGCTTCACATATATTAGGATGCAGGCTCAACACATATGTTGTATACTGTCGAATGGGGGCGCTCTGCTCCGGGATCCCAGTTTGGATTGGGAGGTTCGTCTATGAGCAAGCGACTGTATAGAACAAGACAAGGCAGGGTCCTCGGAGGCGTAGCCAGTGGGCTGGGCGCCTATCTCGATGCTGATCCCGTGTTGTTGCGACTGCTGCTGATTATCGGGACGATAGTGACCGGCGGAGGACTCATTGTCGCCTACGTCGCCGCGTGGATCATCGTTCCGGAGGAGCCGGCCGCTGGCTCAGCAGCGACCTACTCACGCGATAGTGATGAGGACCTTCGAAGCCGCTTAGCCAAGTCAGGGCAAGAAATGGCCGACGCTGGGGCTAGGGTGGCTAGAGATGTCGTCGAGGCCATCCGAAGTGTGCGGACCTCTCCGCAGAGCGGATCTGAGGGAACCGGAGCGTCGACGGAGCAAGGCCGGACGGCAGCTTCTGGCGGATCGCACGAGGAGCCCGGGTCCACAGAGGCCGGCAGTGGCGCGCGGGTACTTGGACTTCTGCTAGTCACAGTTGGGGCCATCTTTCTGATCAACAGGTTCTTCTTCGCCGTGTTCAGGTCGGACATCACCCTGCCCTTGGTTCTCATCGTCCTCGGGGCAGTAGTGATCGCATCGGGAAGGGGACGGTAGAAGATGTACAGCTCAGGCAGGCTTTTCACCGGAGTGCTGATCCTCCTCATAGGCGTCTTGCTGCTCCTCAGCAACACCGGCGTCCTTGGGTGGGGACTGTGGCTGAACTTGATCAGCCTGTGGCCACTGCTAATCATCGCTATCGGCCTCAGACTGATCTTCCCGAAGGGTCCTTTGGCTGTTCTGTCGCCGCTGGTCCTCGTCCTCTTGGTTGTGCTGGCCGTATTCAATCCTGTCGGGTACTACCACAGCGGCAGCGACGACTCGAGTTTCAGGCAGGTTTTGGAGCCGGGCGTATCTGAAGCAGCGTTGATCGTAGACACTGGAGCCCTGGACCTCAACGTCTCGGGCGGCAAGATCTCAGGCAGCGACATTGTGGGCGGTGCCAGGGCAGGCGACTTGGTCAACGTATCCGAGCAATGGGTCGGACGCCCCACAGTCTGGACCTACACGGTCTCGGGCGACAAGGCTACGATTCACGGCAAACGAAGTCTCAGCAGGATCATGGCCATCCCGTTCGGCTCAAAGCGCTGGGAAAACAAGACCAGCATAACGCTCAATGAGTCAATCCCGTGGACCATCGAGCTCAACTGCGGAGCGAGCAACATCGATCTGGATCTTTCATCTATAGAGGTCAAGAGGCTCGACATCAACTCCGGAGCGAGCAACATAGAGATCGTTCTTGGCGACAAGGCCTCGTACACCGAGGTCGATATCGATGCGGGCTTCGTCGCTGTCGAGCTGACGGTTCCGAGAGATGTTGGGATACTCATTGAAGAGAAGTTCGCTTTGAGCGGAGACAATCTCGGTTCGCTGGGATTCGAGCGCGAGGGCGATGTGTGGCTCTCGCCGGGCTATAGCCAAACGTCAAAGCGCATCCGCATCAGCATGGACGGCGGATTCAGCTCATTCAACATCCGCTACTCGGGGTCGTCGCGAACTTAGGGGAGGCGACCAGGGCTGAAGCGATGAGGAGGTGGGAAGGTAGAGCTACGGCTTGAAAGGGGTTCGACCATCTGCTAAAATGGATTCATATTATCAGCAGTCTTAGCGATCTGAGCTGAGATTAGCGGAGAAGGAGACGAGAAGAGATGAGCGACAGACAGGTTAAGGTTGTACTATCGGAAAAGGACATGCCCAGACAGTGGTACAACATCATGGCGGACATGTCCAATCTACCCAAACCAGGACTCAACCCGGTCACGAAGAAACCCCTCACACCAGATGACCTGCTTCCGATCTTCCCCATGGACCTGATCCTCCAGGAAGTGAGCATGGACCGCTGGATTGACATTCCAGAGGAAGTGCTGGACATCTACCGGCAGTGGAGGCCGAGCCCGCTGTACAGAGCGCGGCGTCTCGAACAGGCCTTGGGCACTCCTGCTCGCATCTATTACAAGCATGAGGGAGTCAGCCCGGCGGGGAGTCACAAGCCTAACACTGCTATTCCCCAGGCTTACTACAACAAGAAAGCGGGGATCAAGAGGCTTTCTACCGAGACTGGCGCGGGTCAGTGGGGCAGCGCTCTCAGCCTGGCTTGCAGCTACTTCGGTCTCGAGTGCACTGTCTATATGGTGAAGGTAAGTTATCACCAGAAGCCTTACCGCAGGTCGTTGATGCAGGTGTGGGGAGCGGAGGTCATCCCGAGTCCCAGCGACAGGACCAATGCGGGTCGACAGGTTCTCGCGAAGGACCCAGATTGCCTGGGAAGCTTGGGCATCGCAATCAGCGAGGCCGTCGAGGACGCTGCGAATCGCAAGGACACCAACTACTCGCTGGGCAGCGTGCTGAACCATGTTCTGCTGCATCAGACCGTCATAGGCCTGGAGGCAAAGAAGCAGCTCGAGCTGGTCGGAGACTATCCGGACGTCGTAGTGGGCTGCTGCGGCGGTGGCAGCAACTTCGCAGGCTTGGCTTTCCCGTTCCTGGCCGACAAGTTCGCTGGGAAGGAAGTCAGGGCGGTTGCAGTCGAGCCGACCGCATGCCCCACGCTGACCAGAGGGCACTTCGCGTATGACTTCGGGGACAGCGCCCAGCTCACGCCCATTGTAAGCATGTTCACGCTTGGGCATGACTTCGTTCCGCCGGGAATCCACGCAGGTGGATTGAGATACCATGGAGCTTCTCCGCTTGTCAGCCAGCTCGTGCATGACGGAATCGCGGAAGCCGTGGCAATCGGCCAAAGGGGCGTGTTTGAGTCGGCTGTTCTGTTCGCGAGGACAGAAGGCATCTTGCCTGCGCCTGAATCGGCACACGCTATCAAGGGTGCCATCGACGAGGCTCTGAAGGCGAAGGACGCTGGAGAGGAACGGACGATCCTCTTCAGCCTGAGCGGACACGGTCACTTCGATCTGTCTGCTTACGATGAGTTCTTCGCGGGCCGGCTCACGGACATCGTGTATCCTCAGGAGATGATCGACAAGGCGCTGGCCAGCCTGCCGGTCTGTGATGAGGAGTCTTAAGTGTAGCAAGCATCGCTGCGGGCAGCGCTTGCGGGCATGGCTTGCGGGCATGGCTTGCATCGTCCTGCGGTGTCTGAACCGGCAACGGCCGATCAACGTGAGTCAAAGCTGGTCACGGAGGGTCGAGGCCGATCACGGAGGGTCGAGCCCGATCATGGAGGACCTGGCCTGATCACAGAGGGTCGAGGTCGATCACGGTGGACCCAGCCTGATCACAGAGGGTCGAGGT
>JAAYAB010000035.1 GCA_012719595.1 Bacillota bacterium | reverse complement strand
ATGATTACCTCTTGTCCTTCGGTGACCTCGGTCTGGATATTGGTGTGGACGACTTCACCAGGCTGTACATGGCGGCCCTTGTGAAGCAGGATCCCACCTACAAGTTGCCTGACAACCTGGGCGACGTGCTGTGGCCGGCTGACTTCGGCATGGAGTACGGCAAGAAGGTCGGCATCTGCTTCGACACGCTGCTGGTACCGCGAACGGTCGTTGAGAAGGAAACCGTGGACCGGTCCGGTCGGACTGTGATCCAGAAGGCCCGGGCCAATGCGACGCAGAAGGTTGGCGAGCCGTTCGAGGTCATGTTCATCGCCTTCAACGACGGAGAGGACGGGAACACCGTGGCCAAGGTCTACGACGGTGACAAGCTAGTCGCTTCCAAGTTCATCAGCGTCAAGGGCGGCAGCTTCATCGTGGTGCGGATGGAAGTCACCCTGGATACGCCTGGCGAGCATGTCCTGAGGGTTGGCGACCTTACCGCTACGGTGGTAGTGGAGTAAGACATCAGCCGACTGGAAGTGCTACGGGGCAAGCACGGCCCAGCTGTGCTTGCCCTTCCCTAAACGACGGTAAGGGATGTGAGCAAAGATGCGCCGTTTGTCAGTCCTAAGCATGTTTTTGGCGCTGGTCCAGGTGTTCGGCCTGGCGGTTTCAGCCCAGGCCAGCGATACGCCTACTGCCTATGCCTACGAAGTGAAGTCGCCCATTGCAATTGACGGCGATCTCTCGGAATGGAACCTCTCTTCGCCCATTGTGATCAACGATATTTCCCAGGTGATACGGGACGCGGCGCGTTGGGAGGGGCCCGACGTCACCAGCTGCATTGTCTACGTCATGTGGGATAAAGACAATCTCTACCTGGGCGTGGATGTTACCGAAGGTACCCGCTTTGACGTGAGCGGTGGCTTGCCAATGGATCAGGTGGACAATTTCATGGTATACATTTCGACCGATCCCACTCTGGATCCCAACCGCACTTCCTATGATACCAGGGATTTTCTGCTTTACCTGATCACCGACAACTACTGGTGGGACACCGCCTTCGACCGCAGCATGGTAGAAAAGCGCGAGCGTTTCTCGTCAGCCGGTCTTGAGGGCGGGGAGGATGTGCTGCAGGGCTATGAGAAGGCTGTGCAGATTACCGGCAAGGGCTTCGTCTACGAGGCAGTCATCCCGTGGGCTAACTTCTCAAACAACCGCATTCCGGTCTACACACCAAAGGTTGGCGATACGATCAAGTTCGACTTCGTGCTCACTGACTCGCCCATGGCCTGCCCGGGTACTGAGTATGTTCCGCAGCTGGCTTGGACCGGCGACAGCCGCATCAACCAGAACCCCAGTCTATGGGGAAACCTTGTATTTGCCGAGTAAATCAATGGTCTGACCCAGTCTCGGCCATGGCAAACCTGCCTATTGTCAGGGGCTGGCCTGTTCCGGCGGTCGCGGCTTGACTGAACCATTCCCCAGCTGGATGCAGTTTCGCGGCCGTCGGAGGGGAGGCCCGCAGCCCGCCGACTTCAGTGGAGACATGCCTATCGCAGAGCCTGGCCGTCTGATTTGATTCCTCATCTCGTCTCCAAGACTATGGCTGTCCCCCAGTCGACCTGGGCCATCTCTCTGGGATCAGCCTCCCGCACCACAAACGGATCAACATGCTTAGGTTTCAGCTTCTCTCGGAGTTTTCTGACATAGCGCCGTAAAGTCGACTCCGCTCCTCGGAACCCACACTCACCGCAAGGCCGGCGGCATATCCGGGCCGCAGTGTGACGCCGCTTCATTGGTGCGCAGATAAAAGGCGCAATCGCCCGGCTCGGAAGCCCGTACGGACAGAGTCTGCTCACAGCGGCAGCCAGGACAGCCTACTGCTTCAGCTCGACGCAATAGCGCACAGGGGCGTACTGCGTCTAAACTAGAGGCCATCATAGTATAATTATGGAAAGATAGCGTGTACCGCGCATTGCCCTAGGGAACCGGCACCGGAATATGCAGTGCTGCAGTCAGACGCAGTGGACTGAGCGTGACGACGAGTATAGCTCATAGGAGTAAGGAGGGAGGCTCCAGGATTCGTTGGCTTAGCAAGGGTAGAGTTGGTGTTCGGGCGGCGTTGGCATTGATATTGTGCGTTGCTGCCGTTATTTTCGGGACGGGTGCCGTAGCGGGAAGTGAAACCGTCGGCGTAGCTTTCGGTGCCCCGGAGGGCAGGATCATCGACAGCACTGGTCCTGATTCGGGCCAGAAGTTGATAACCCAACAACGCGTGGAGATGCTCGTAAGGAAAGACTTCTGGACTCACAGGCTGGAAGTGGTTGGTCCGTGCGTTGGAGACCTCTGGATTCTTGAGTCCCCTTTCCAAAATGAGTTGGCTGCCGGCGATTTCCTCAACTTTACAGTGGTCTTCCTTAACGGCTCCAGTGATTCAGCTGTAGACTTCAGTTACACAGTCAACATGAGAAAGGACGCACAGAAAGGGCTCAATCAGGACGGAGAGATCATCAAGAGTTATCACATAGACACCACTCTAGGGCCCAAGGAGTGCTACTTCCTGTATCCTATCTTCTTCTTCGATGAGGCCGGTGATTACTGGCTCGAGATGGTCTACAATGACAGTGCCACTGCAGGCCGTTCGATCCAGGTGTTTGAGAACTACGAGTATTGAGGACACAACGGCAACCATGGACCGAATGGCTCGAATCAGCTCCTGATCGCCGAGCTCACGCCGAGCCGAAAAACCGGAAAAAGGATGTCCGAGTTACCGGCTTCCTTCAGATCTCTTTGAACGCCTTGATCCGCTCCCTGTAGGCACCCTGGGCTATTGGTCCGTCGAGCAGCGGGTCGTCCGTTGCCTTCATCCAGTCGCGCAGGGCCACGATGAGCTCATTTCGGACTTCTGCAAACCGCTCATCGTCCGCCAGGTTATGCTGCTCATACGGGTCGTTCTCAAGGTCGTACAGCTCGAACGGCGGATGGTACTGCTTGTCATATGGCACGTTCAGCGCCTTCGAGACTTCTACATAGCCCTTGGCGTTGTTCTGATAATCCGGCGCTGTCTCTTGCCATGGTGCACACTCGAAGTTGGCAATCAGCTTCCAGCGGTCGCTGCGGATGGCTCGCATAGGATCGTAGTACGTATGATAGGTCTTCTCCGCGAAGATAAACCCGTTTGGCGTGTAGCTCTGGCCTCTGAGCAGGCCGCAGAAGCTTCGACCATGAAGCTGGCTCTGGTCTCCAGGATAGGGCAGACCGGCCAGCTCAAGCAGAGTTGGCACGAGATCCACGTTGCTAACCATCTCGTTGTACACGACTCCTTGCGCAAGCCCGGGCCCAGACATGATAAGAGCGACCTTGATCCCAGGATCGTAAAGCGTCATCTTGGCACGCGGAAACGCGACAACGACGATGCTTGGGCGTGTTGTACCCATGTATCTTCTAGCCTCCTGTGGCCGACCGGAACGTGTCTGTTCATGATCACGTGCAGCCGCGAATGCATCGCTAGCCTACAGCTTCACCGTTCGCGGAGGCTTGCCGAAGCTGTAGAAGGTCGCCTCCGCTTCGCTTGCACAGAAGATCTCGAAGATCGAGTCATCCTCGCTGTACATTCTCCCGAGCGAAGGCATCACATCGAGCGCGGCCTTCTT